>CAIYZZ010000094.1 GCA_903930805.1 uncultured Rhodocyclaceae bacterium
CCATGCCGGGCAGGGCAATCGGTGTGGGCGGGAGGCCGGCGCGAGTGTAGGTATTGTAGGGGGTATCGGCTAGCAGATCGCGCTTTCTGAGGTTGCCGTCGAAGCGCGTTCCCAGACCATAGATTACTGTCGGGTCAGTTTGCAGAAGCATGCCGCGCTTCAGGCGATTGACGAATACAGAGGCAACCTTACTCCGATCAACCGCCGCACCGGTTTCCTTTTCGATGATCGATGCCATGATCAGGGCCTCGTCGATTGATTTGTAAGGCACTGATATATCGCGACTATCCCACGCTGCAACAAGCCGGCGCTGCATGGCCTGATAGGCACGCCGATAAATCACCAAATCGCTCGACTGGCGCGCAAACAGATAAGTGTCGGGGAAAAACCATCCTTCGGGATGAGTCTGGCTCGCGCCGATGCGTTGCATAATTTCGCTGTCGCTCAAGCCGGCGCTGTCGTGCCGCAAGTCGGGATTGGCATCGAGCTTGGTACGCAGTTCGCGGAAATTCTTGCCCTCGACGATAACTATTTCGGTCTGGGTAACATCCCCGGCGGTAAGTTTTTCCAGCAGTTGCCAAGCCGTCACACCAGCACCGACTTCGTAGCTTCCCGCCTTGATGGTCCGATCACGACCAGAAACTCGCCCGAGCAAGGCAAATTGCCAGGGAGGAATCCCTACGCCGGCCTCCGCCATCGCCTGTGCCGCGCCCTTGAGACCAAGTCCGGGACGGATATCGAAATCGACAATTTCTTGCCCACCCTGGCCATTGAGTTTGAGCGGCACGGCCGCAGATGCGAACCAGGCCATCCATCCGGCGAAGCCAACGGCGAGCAGGAGAACCAACCCGAGCAACAGCAGTAAGCGTTTGAGTATGCGCATGATGGAAGGCGATCATGATAGCTACTTTGCCGCTGTCGTCCAGACTGATGTCGGAAAAAGCAGCAGCAGGAACCCATCACATTTTTATCTTGAATGCCTGCTCAATCATCTGCTTCGCTTCCTGACTGTCCCAATCCTTGGCTCCGTAGTGCCTGCTGAGAACACGGCCTTGCGTATCAATCAGCAGGGTCAAGGGCAGCCTGTCTGCACCGAGCATGTTTTCCAACACCAGTTTCTTGTCGATGAAATTGTCGAATGAGGTTCCGGTCCGTTCCAGGAATACATAGGCAGCCTCCATGTTGTCATCAGTGGAAATACCGATCAGATTGAACTGCTTTCCCCCATGCCGACGAGCAAGTCTGTCCAATGAGGACATCTCCTGACGGCAAGGACTGCACCAACTGGCCCACACATTGATGATCAGGGGCTTGCCACGAAACGCTGACAACTTCTTCGGCGCTACCGACAAGCCATTCATCTGGACATCGTGGAGCATGCCACCGACCTCTACCTCGCCGGGTGTTTTCGCAGAGGACAAAGAAGCCGCCCCAGCCAGACCTATCAGTATGAAAAAGATGATCGATTTCATCAGAGTCAACTTGTCTTTCCTTTTGGCTGGCGCACGACCCAGTCAGCCCTCTCGGCAAATCAATAAATCGTGAGCCTAGTGCAGGGTAATTTTTTGGCTACTGCTTAACATTATTTTTGGTTTCAGAGCCTCAGTCATTCCAGCCAGGATGATCACGCGATCCGCCTCTGTCAAAGGGGATTCGTCTTGTAGCCAAGCCTGGACAAAAGTCTCCATGTGTGATAGCCGATCGATCGTCTCGGTATCCAGCCAAGTATCATCATTTCCCTGATCGCGTATCAACTCGATGGCAACAAGCAGTTCCAGCAGTTTGTTCTGCATGAGCCCCGTCATTGCCAAGGTCCGCTCATGGTTTGCTGCTTGCGGTTGGCGGGTTACAACCCCGATAGGAAATGGAAGGGCCGTCAGTCAGTGATGCGTCCGTGCCATCGATGCGTAATACCGCGATACCGTTGGAGTAGCGACTTCCTGAATCTGTCGACACCTTATCAAGGCTCACCTGCCTGTCAGGGAGGATAACCCAAGCTGACTTTCCCCCATCAGGGTAACGGACATAGAAGGTCTTGTTACCCTCGCAGCGATACTCGGTAGCATTTTCTGGCACACGCGAACTGCTTCCAGTCTTGCTATTCCCACCAAACGGCCAGACGTTGACACTGCTGCATCCCCCGATGAGTAACGGCAATCCGATAAGGAGGGTGATGATCGGTTTAATTTCAGGTTTCATTTACAATTTCCCATGACAGAGGGTTAGTTCCCACCAGCGCGTCCTAGCTTTCAGATCAATGCCTGCAAAGCGGCGATTGCTGGCATTCGCGAGCTAAATTTACGGGACAGCAGCCACTCAATGGAATACGGTCCCAGTAAAATCAGCCAATTATTGATTTGCGTGAAACATTTGTGTGGGTTTTATATTGTTTATAAACAATAAGTTACACCAATATACTTACTCCCACTCGATGGTTAACAAGCCTCCAACGGGCCTGTTTTTATTGGTCATTTTCCAGCCCTCTCTGCGGATGCCATGATTGATGCCATGAATTTCGCTTGCTTGGCGTTTCCGGTCACTGCCTGTCGTTGCCAAACAACACTGGCCTTGGCGTAGCTGGCCGTGGAATCTGTGTATTCAGCCACCATGGTATCGGAAATTAGCGGAACTTGATCAGGCAAACACAGCCTCCAAGACAACACGGTTGGCTGCTGCTCTTACCTCTTTCAGGCGACCGTGTCCGGGGTGCAGTTTCTCCTCAACACTGACCAGTCCCGCCTGCTCCAACTCGTCGATGTCGCGCTTGACGGCGCTACGGTCACGCTTGAGTCGTGTCGCAATGTCGGTGATCGAACCGGACCGTTCTTTGATAGCACGAAAGAGTGCGATTTTCGCTGTCGTCAAAATACGGGCAAGATCTTCTGGATCCTCATAGGCAATAACGCGTTCTGCCGGAATCGGCTTCTTCCTGTCGGCGAGGCGAGCGACTTCGCGGCCCCATTTGAAAAAGCCCTCTACATTTCCCGTCTTGATGACTGTCTTCATTTCCTGTCTCCTAAGGCGATCCAGTCCTGCTCGAACCGAGCTTCGACATCCTCAAACCCAGTAAATTCGACTTCTTCAACCTTGCCCATATAGTGCCGATGGTGAAAACCGTGCGCATTGTCATAACCAACGACTCGACCGTTATCGCCTGAGTGAATCGTGTGGTTGATATACGCCAGGTTGTACCGAACGACATGACCTTGACGATCCACCCATACCTCGCGCCTAAGCAATCCATTGCCCCGTTTCCGCGATATGGTGAATGTCTCGTCAATGACTTTTCGCTCAGGCATGACCTATATTATCATGCCTGAAACGCTGTGACCTCCTGAACCTTTCGTCTGCAATATCAATCGTTGCCCCCCATGAACTACACCCACATCCTTTCCTCCCTCAACCAGGCTTCCGCCTTCGACCTCTTCCGCCTGCGCGCCGCCATCGACCGCGTTCTGGATCAACCGGGTTGGATGACTGCCGTGCAGGCAAGGTTGCGTGTTGGCCAGACAGTTGAGTATTTCGATCCACAGGCGAATCGTTCCTTCAAGGGCCAGTTGCTGGAGATGCGCCGCAAGCAGGCCGCCATCCTCGACCTGGAAACCCAGAAGCGTTGGCTGATCTCCTACGCAGCAATCAACCTGGACGGCGCGGATGTCGAGATCCGCGAGCAACCCAAGCAGGGGCTGAGCCGGCAATCGGTTGCCATCGGTGATGTCGTCGGCTTTGTCGATCGCGATCAGCAACAACGCAGCGGGAAGATCCTGCGTCTCAACGACAAGACGGTCACGCTTCAGGTTGGCCATCAGCAATGGCGCGTCACCTATGGCCTGCTGCACCGGGTTGTGGATTCGAGCGCCAGCGACGGCAACTTTCCTGAACTAGGCATCCTCGACGGCGAAGCCGAAATCGTGATGGAACAGGAGTAGCCCCGTGGCTAAAACCGCCACCGCGGCGATCGGGTCATCGGCCCCACCACCCAGGGGAACGGTCGATCCGCTGATCGCCGAGCGAACAGTGTTCAGTACCGACCGAACCCATCGCTTCACGCTTTTTCGGTACTGGGGCAACCATGACGATTTCGCCTGCGGGATCAGCATGAACCCCTCAGGGGCGGCGGAAGACGTCGGCGATCCCACCGTGGACGGCATGGCCAAACGAGCCCGGGAACACTGGGGCGTCGGCGCCTATTACCAGCTCAACGTGATGTCGATACGCGGCACCTACTCCGCAGATCTTGCGAAAACGGCAATCATCAATCTTCCGGAAAACGATGAATGGATCCGACGAATCGCAGCCAAGGCAAGATTCGTCGTGGTGAGCTGGGGAAATCCGGGTCACGCGTCTGGACGGGGCCCCGCAGTAGAGACCATTCTGTGCGAAGTGTGCGATCCGGCGAAGATCCTGTGCTTCGGGAAGAACAAGAATGGATCCCCGGTTCATCCGCTCTACCAACGATTGGATGCACCGCTGGTGCCGTACTTTGCGGAATGAAGAATTCGAAGTCATGAGCAAAATCGCCCCGCCCAAGCATACATGGACGTTTGCCCCACGGTTCCGTGCCGGCGCTTTCGGCTGGCGATCCGAACCCGCGATCACCCGCATCAAGGAAGCTGTGTCGGAAATCAAGGCCATTGCGAAGAAGGGTCCGATCCTTGGCGCCGAGGGCGCGACCCTGTTTCTCCAGAAACTGTCCCCGGCACTTCAGAACATCGACGGTTCCTCCGGCGCCATCGGTACGGCGGCCAACCGCGCCATCGAGGCTCTGGTGCCGATTATTGCGAAGCCCGCAGATCTATCCCTGCGCAGTAAATGGCTCGAGAAGCTCTACCAGGCTCATGCCGACGATCAGGTCCCCTACATCGAATCCCTGGCGGATTACTGGGGCGAACTGTGCGCCAGTCCGGAAATTGCCGCCGAATGGACGGATCGCCTGGCAGGAACCGTCGAAACGGTTTTCCGACGCAGTAAGGAAGAATTCGGATTCTTTCATGGGACGCCCATGGCACTCTCGGCCCTGCTGGCCTCCGGGCAACACGAACGCCTTCTCACCCTGATTGATCTTTACCCGCGCAAGTTCTGGTCATACCGCAAATGGGGTGTTGATGCCCTGGTTGCACTGGGGCGCAAAACCGAGGCCATCCGTTATGCCGAGAATTGCCGGGGCTTGAACCAACCAACGTGGCAGATTGCACAGGCGTGTGAAGCCATTCTTCTCTCTTCCGGCATGGCAGACGAGGCCTATGAGAAATACGCGTACGAAGCCAATCAGGCCGGAACCTACCTTGCCACATTCCGAGCCATCTGCAAGAAGTATCCAGGGCGCACGCCGGAATCAATCCTTGCCGATCTTGTGAATCGGACTCCCGGAGAGGAAGGCAAGTGGTTTGCCGCTGCCAAGGACGCGAAGCTTTACGACGTCGCACTCGACTTGGCGCAAAAATCTCCGGTGTATCATCGAACGCTGCTGCGCGCGGTGGAGGACTTCGCCGAAAGCCAATCCGGGTTTGCTCTCAACTGCGGATTGATCGCCCTGCACTGGATTTGTGCCGGTCGGGCCTACGAAGCAACTATGGGCGAAGTTCGGGCGATTTTTGACGGAGTAATAAAGGCAAGCAAGATTGCGGGATGCCAAGACGCGGCGATGGACACCGTGAGGAAGACGCTAGCAGCGTTCCCTGAAGAAAGGTTGGTGAAAGATACTTTGGCAAAGGTAATGAAGGAGAGCGCCTGATGTTGCCTACCTTCATGGATATTTTTCTTACCTTGGAGGGCGCCATTTCGGCTTTTGCTGCCGACCGAATACGTTGGACATACGGTTGCTATGTGCCGCGAAACAGCCACTCAGCGGGTACGCCTAGAAGCTCTTAGAGCAAGCGCCAACGCTCGTGTCATAATCGACCTGCGGCATCAAAAGGATGCAGTCACTTCAATTTGCCTGATCGGTTTTGGATCGTTCGTTACGAGGAGATAGCTGCCAATGACAGATAACAACGAGTTGACCACGGATAAGAAAATTCACGCCAGTCCGACGAAGGATTTCTTCGTGAAGATGATCACACGCGACATTGCTTTGGAGGACTGCATTTTCGACTTACTCGACAATGCGATCGACGGAGCGCACCGTCAGTCTAAGGTTAAGGGCGGCAACGAGCCATTGAAAGGGTTTCACGCCGACATAACGTTTGATACTAAGCAGTTCAATATTACGGATAACTGCGGTGGAATACGGCTAAGTGATGCGATTGACTATGCCTTTCATTTTGGCCGGCGGCCGGATAGCCCGGCGGATGTAGAAGGTGGCATTGGTCTATACGGAATCGGGATGAAGCGCGCGATATTCAAGATCGGCCGTAACGCCGACGTCATCAGCGACGCCGATTCGTGTTTTTCGGTTTCCGTTGACGTGGATAAGTGGGGAAAGAAGGCCGAGAGCGATTGGGATTTCGATTACAAGGATTGCGACACGACCGGAGAGAGGGGTACGCGGATAACAATTTCGAATCTCAATCCTGGAATCGACACGGCGTTCGGCGATCCGGTATTTAGGAACGAGTTGTTGAAGTTGATTGCGCGCGACTACGCTTTTTTCATCGATAAGGGATTTTCGATTACGGTTTGCGGACATGCCGCGCCGTCGTACAAGTACCAGATGAAAAGCAGCGGGGAGATCGCCCCGGCGTTCGACCTATATCAGGACGACGGTGTCAGCGTACGGATTGTTGCTGGTTTGGTCGACGATCTTCCGGACGACGTACCCGACGAACTGACACCCGACAAGGTTGATCGATTCGGTTGGTACGTCGTCTGCAACGATAGAGTTGTCTTGCCTGCGGACAAGTCGGACAAAACCATCTGGGGCGACGATGGGTACAAGGTGTGGCATCCGCAATACAACGGATTCGCAGGGTTCGTATTCTTCGACTGCAAGGATCAAAGCAAACTTCCGTGGACGACGACAAAACGTGAGGTCGACGGGTCGAGTCCTCTGTATCGAAGAGCGCTTGCGAAGATGAAAATCGTTACCAGTGATTTCTCGTCATATACCAATCGCCGAAAGGCCGATCTTGCAGCGGCAAAAGAGGCGGAAAAGGGAATGACGCAAGTCGACGTCTATCGCGTCGAGAAGGCCCAGCCATTGCAGCTTCCGGCATTGTCAAAGAGTTCGGACAAAACCGAATATGCGAACATTATGTATAAACGTCCGTTAGCCGAGATTACGGAAATTCGAGATCATCTTGGTATGCGTACGATGAGTTACCGGGATGTCGGAATCTATACGTTCGAGTACTTCAGGAAGATGGAGCTGGGTAAATGACGGGACCGTCTTTCGAGCGTATCGACTATCAGTTGCGCTACAACAAGCACATCGAACGCAAACTGGTATTTGACGTCCTCGCCAGGGCGAAACTGTCTATCAATTTTGACAGCCATCGTTATCTCGGATTTGGGTCGATGTGGTTTTCCGATTTTCGCTTGGCACATCGTGTCCTTGGGCTAAACAGCATGATCTCGATGGAACGCGAGGAATATTCCGCGCGTGCCACTTTTAACCAGCCATACAGGTGCATTGAGGTGCACGGGGAGAACAGTACGGCTTTTCTCCGGAAATTAAAATGGGACTCGCCGTTCATTTCATGGCTGGACTACGACGGCTGTTTAGAGACGTCAGTAGTAGAGGATTTAGGCATTCTTTTGGATCACTGCCCAGCAGATTCGGTTGTGCTGGTCAGCGTCAACGCGAAAAGATCAAACTACCGTCCTAAAGGCTCAATTAAGGAAATCGTCGGCAAGCGGCTGGGGACGGCACTTGGTCAAGTTGAAGCGCTGCTTGGCAGCGGTGTTGTGTCTCCAAGATTTGAGCCGCCCAAAGTTGAAACGGGCGCCGCGCATGGAGATGTTTCGGAGGAAAATTTCGTCGAATTTTTCGCGGAAGCGCTATTGGCGTTTATGGCGCATCGAGTCGCGAGCGCTGCCAGAAAGTTCGGGGTATCGCCGGATGGAAAGGACATCCCGCTTAGGTTTCTTCCGCTGTTCAATTTCTGCCATAAAGACGGGGTGGAAATGGTTACCGTAGGAGGGGTTGTATGCAGCGCCAGCGACGACGGAAACCGCTGGTGCAATGATGCGGCTTTGGGGCTTGAAAGAAATCCGACAGATAGACTTCCTGCACACCAACGATTGGATTTGGTGCCGCTGACGTTAAGGGAAAAGTTGACGCTCGATTCTTGCCTTCCACACGAGGAGCCGAATTTTCTTGTGGAGGCAAAAGGAAAGGGGATCCGTCTGGATGATTCGGAATTGTCGAAGTACTGGCGCTACTACGGCCAGTTCCCGGTATTTTTCGAAGTCCCGGTTTGAAAGGACTGAGGGCTAGGGGAGCCGCGATCTTATGACACGGAGCAGCGCCTCGGCCACGATAGGACTGACGCTGTTTCCGATTTGGCGAAAGGCGTGCCACTTGGTTGGGTGGAACTGAAACCAATCGGGAAATCCCTGAAGTCTCGCTGCTTCGCGTGGACTGATGACTCTCGGAGAACGAGGATGGATGGGCCGTACTGCTTGGAAGCTGCCGCGCTCGGGTCCGGTTCCAGCTCTTAGCGTGGGGCAGTAACCATCTGGATCGAGTCGGGTACCCTTTGAGACGGCATCAAACTCTCCAAATCGAAGTAGTTTAAAGCGCTCTATCGTCCCTGGAGTATGGACAGTGCCGAGGAAGCCGGAAGCCAGTCTCTTGTTGCGATAAAGGGATAGGGCGTCCTTGTCACCTACCATCGCGGGTACAGCGTCCTTGATTCGTTGCTCGAACGCGGAGTCACCAAGCTCGCCAACTGAGCGCCAGCTTTCTTCTAGCGTTGACCAGTGGGTGCGCAACTTCGGAAGATGGCGCAACGCGTCCCCCACGCGAACGTCGTCGGTCGTTGGTTTCGGTAGGAAATCGGTTTCCGTCATTGCGGCGATGCGTGTTGGATCGTATCCAATAAAGAATATGCGCGTACGAGTCGTCGGTGCACCGTAATCATTGGCCTTGACCTTGATCGGTTGCAGTAAGCGATAGTCCTTCGGTACCAAGGAAAGCGCATCGAGGCGTGTCTGCGTATTCCGATCAGCAAGTAACCCCGGCACGTTCTCTGCGAGAAAGAAAGCCGGTCTAAGTTCGGCAACCAAACTGAAGAACTTTCCAAAAAGCGAATTGCGAGGATCGTTCGCATCCTGTCGTCCGATATGGCTGAAACCTTGACAAGGCGGCCCCCCGATAAGTCCATCAACGGAACTGGGGTGAAGGGACAGTTCGGTAAGCAGGGCGTTGGCGGAGAGTAAGCCAACGTCTTTTCTAAGGTGCGCTGTATTGGGAAAATTCGTTTTGTGGGTAGACAGAGCGCGCTCGTCGAGTTCAACGGCGGCGGCGATCTCAAAGCCTGCCCGAGCGGCACCCAAACTGAGGCCACCGACGCCAGAAAACACATCTATGACTACGGGATTGATCGACATTGAGTGGCACCATGATTTTATTGTCCGCTATTCTAAACGTGCTCAGAACTGCTGTCGATCGCCGAGCGAAAGGGGCCTTGGGTGAGTATTGCTTTGATCGGTACAGAGGTGCCAGACTGACGGCTCGAAATCGCATAGGGTAGTTCAGGTATGGATCGCCTATCGGTAAGTCGACGAAGCTGGCTTATGTCGCGTATCCGTAGCGAAAACACTGCGCCGGAGTTGACTGTTCGGAAGTATTTACATGCCCTCGGGTTCCGGTACCGCTTACACGGCAAGGAGTTGCCGGGGAAACCCGATATCGTTCTGCCGAAGTATCGGACGGTCGTCTTTGTGCACGGCTGTTTTTGGCATCGACACCAAGGGTGCCGATATGCAGGTATCCCAAAAAGCAATGTCGAATTTTGGATGCGCAAGTTCGAGTTGAACGTCGCCAGAGACAAGAAGAACGTGGCAGCCCTGCGGAAAGCAGGATGGCGATGTCTGACAATTTGGGGATGTGAGACGAAAATCGACAGGAAGCTTGATAGGTTGGCAGAGCGGATTGTGAAATGCACTGCAACCTAGGGTTTGCCGTGTGAGCTCCGGATCAGGATTGGCTAAGGTCGGGTGACCGTTACAGACCGGCCGCTGGAGCCCCATTCAAGATACGTCGACAGGCCGACAACCTCCCCCCCTACTTCAACACGTAATGCGTACTCCGCCCTGCCCCATCCGCCTTAAGAGCCCCTAACTCGACCAAAGCCAGAATGTC
>CAIYZZ010000095.1 GCA_903930805.1 uncultured Rhodocyclaceae bacterium
CTCGCGCCCGGGCTGCTCGGCCAGACACCAATTGAGCATGCTCAGCATCGGCGTGATGCCGATGCCACCGCCGATCAACACCACCGGGGCATCGCTACGGTCGATGTAAAAATGCCCTGCGGGAGCGCGCACCTGCAAGTTGCTGCCGACCGCGACATGCTCATGGAAGAAATTGGAAGAGCGCCCCGGTGGCAACTGGCTATCCGCCGGCGCGGGCACACGCTTGATCGAGACGCGGTAGTGATCGGGACACGGCGCATCTGACAAGGAATAGCAGCGGATTATCAGCTCGCTGTCACCCGCAACTGTCGGCGCGTCAAGCCGGAAGGTCAGAAACTGCCCGGGCAGAAATGAAGGCAGAGGTTGCAAATCTTCCGGGACGAGATAAAACGAGCAGACCGACTGTACTGCATCTTCGACCACCTTGCGGTCGACCCGGAAGTTACGGAAACCCGCCCAGGCGGCAACAGCGACCGGCACCTCTGCCACAGGCACCACCTCCGGCATATCCAGCGCGACAACTTGGTTGCGCAAGGCACGATACCCTTGCCAATGGCGCCAGAACTCGATACCGAGCCACAACGCCAACTGCAGCGCGATGCCGAGAGCGATCCAGAGCAACAGGGAGAGCGATGTCATCGTTCGATTGTAATGACCGAAACTTAAGGCAGGCTTATGGGGAAACCGCTGCCGCCTTCGCTGCTTACATCTCGAAGTGCCGGCGGATACGTTCTTCCAGAAGTTGGCGGGCTGCGGCCTCGCTACTGCTCTCTAGACGATTGAAGATTTCCTGCGCCAGCGGATGAAACACTGTCATGACCGCCGGATCGAAATGGCTACCCGTATCCCGCGCCAGAATCGTCATGGTGGCGTCAAGCCCCATCGGCTCCTTGTAGGGACGTTTTGAACACAGCGCGTCGAACACATCGGCGACGGCAAAAATACGTGCCGCCAAAGGTATCGATTCGCCTGCGAGGCCGCGCGGGTAGCCGCTGCCATTCCATTTTTCGTGATGTGCGGCCACCACCGCCTGAGCGCCATGGAGCCAACCCATGCCGGTGACGATTTCTTCACCCTGATCGACATGGGTGCGCATGATCGTCATTTCCGCGTCATCCAGCTTGCCAGGCTTGAGCAGGATCGTATCGGAAATGCCAATCTTGCCGACATCATGCAGAAAACTGCCGGCGATCAGCGCCTGCATGTCGCTACCGCTCAGCCCCATGCGTTCGGCAATACAGGCCGCTATCCAGGCTACGCGATAGTTGTGTGCGCCGGTATCGGAATCGCGCTTGGCGATGGCGCGGCCAAGGGCCTCCATCATCGAAATGTGCGAATCAAGCACCTCGCGTGCCTTGCGTTCGTTGTCTGCCGACAGATAAACAACCACCGGGTAAATCGCGGCGCCACACAGCAAGGAGGCCAGGCAAACCATCAAGGCCGTGGTCAAGGCGGTATTAAATATCTGCTCCTGCTGCCAGACAGGAATGACGCGGACGCCTTCGAAATAGCCGGCGGGCGGGCTCGCGGAATCGGCTTCAACCTGCCGCAGGGGAACAAAAACCCGCAAGACCCAGCTTCCCCCAGTAAGTTTCAGGCTCTCATAAAAAGGGGCGCTATAGGTTGGCCGGGAGTGGTGGGGCAAGGCGTCTTCGACAGCCTTGCCCTCATCCGTCATCGCTTCGGCAAGCTTGTTGCCCTGGCCATCATAGACTTCGGCGATGTCGAACAAGCCTTCGACAATATTTTTTAGTGAAGTGGCAACCGCTGATCCGGACAGGTCGAGCACCTTGTTATGGTGCAGCAGCCCACCCGACTCTTCTATGGCCAGCGCCACAACTGTTTCTTCCGCCCCTTCTTTTGCGACAAACCACGAAATCGGGCTGGCCAGAGATGCCAGCACGACGCTGACGGCGGCAATGCGCAACGCGGTACGTTTTTTGAAAAGGTTCATTGTCTGGCCTGCTTTCCCGAAGGGATGAAGGAGTGTGACAACCGAAACTTAAGGCAGGCTTATGTGGCACCAAATTGGCACTAGAGGCCGCCGTCCCGCCAGCACCGACTTTTTAATAGAGCACATCGTGCCAGCGGCCACTGACCTGCATCGCAGCCTTCACCTCTTCCCAGACAGCGGTGGAACCGGC
>CAIYZZ010000096.1 GCA_903930805.1 uncultured Rhodocyclaceae bacterium
GAAGAGCCTCCCCTCCCCTGCAATTCATGCAAGGTTGGACCGATTGTAACTGATCCTTTCTAGCCTGCCGCACCTGGGAGGTGCGGGTGTTTCACGCCGCGACGCAGTACGGTTAAAGGGGCAAATAAATGAAGATGTGCCGTCCCGCCAGCGCCGACTTTTTGCCGGCGAGATGGTGTCTATCTCGCTTATTGCGCCAACCACTGCTCGACTTTGCTGCGAGCAGGGATGCCGCCGGCATGCACCACCTTGCCGTCGATGACCACGCCGGGCGTGCTCATCACGCCATAACCCATGATGTCCTTGATTTCCTCCACCTTTTCCAGCTGGACGGCAACGCCGCGCGCAGCGGCGACTTCCTCGATCAGTTTGAGGGTTGTCTTGCAATTGGCACAGCCGGTGCCGAGGACTTTGATGTTTTTCATGGGGCTTCCTTTCACAGCAAGAGGTTGAACACATAACCGACCAGCAGGATGCCTGCGGCCACCACACCGGCGAAGGTGGCGATGAGCTGGGGCTTGAGTACCTTCCTCAGGATGATCATTTCCGGAGCAGAGAGCGCGATCACGCTCATCATGAAGGCCAGCACCGTGCCCAGTGCCGCGCCCTTGCCGATCAGTGCTTCGACGACAGGAATGATGCCGGCAGCGTTCGAGTACATTGGGACGCCGATGGCGACGGCAGCAATCACTGACCACCAGGGCGCATCCTTGCCCATGATCGAGGCCATGAAATCTTCCGGCACATAGCCGTGGATGCCGGCGCCGAGGGCGATACCGGCGAGAATGTAGGGCCAGACCTTGCCGACGATTTCGCGTACATGCTGAAAGCCACCGTCGATGCGCTCGCCCCAGCGCATGGCGGACAGTTCGACCGCGCCGGCGCTCTGGCTATTCTGCATGGCGCGCACCCAGTCTTCCAGATGCTGCTCCATTCCCAGCTTGCCGATCACCATTCCGGCGACGATGGCGACCAACAGCCCCATGACCAGATAAAGCCCCGCTACCTTCCAGCCGAACATGCCGAACAGCAGCGCCAGGGCTACTTCATTCACCATCGGCGCCGAGATCAGAAACGAAAACGTCACCCCCAGCGGCACGCCGGCCTGCAAGAAGCCGATGAACAGCGGCACGGCGGAGCAGGAGCAGAACGGCGTAACGATGCCGAGCGTCGCCGCCATCGCGTTGCCGATACCGAGCCGCTTGCCGGAGAGCATGGCGCGGGTGCGTTCGGGCGAGACGAAGGTGTGCACGATGCCCATCACAAAGACGATGCCAGTCAGCAACAGCAGCACCTTGGGCGTGTCGTAGAAAAAGAACTGCAGCGCACCGCCGAGATGGCTGTCGCGTTCTACCGGCAGCACCGCGACCAGCGCCTCGGAAACGGGGATCAGCATCTGGTAAAGCCCAAACCACGCCAGTGCAGCCAGTGCGAGGAACAGAAATGGCTGCTGATTTGGCCAGCGTATGAGCTGAAGGGGAAGGGCTCGCATTGGGTGACTCCGAGGCAAAGATTGCGGGGAAAGCCTCCCCGCCTGTTCAGAAGACGAAAGTGGCGGGAAAAGGATGCAAAAGTCGGCGCTGGCGGGACGGCTTCTGCGCGACACCGCGTCAGGCGGTGTGTGCTCGCAATTCAGGGCCGAGTGTCCGTGTCGCGCCCGGCCCGTTGCAGCGGTGCCCAGGGCACCGTTTCCGGCTGGAAGGTGGTGTGGCCGATGCCATGATCTTCCGCTTCTTGCCTCAGCCCGTCGAGGACGGCGGGCCAGTCGCTCATTTCATTCAAGCGCACATGAGCCGAGAGCGCCAGCCGCTCGCCAGACAGCGCCCAGACGTGCAGGTCATGCACTTCCAGCACACCGGGTACGGCGGCCAGTTTGTGCCCGAGGTCTTCCAGAGCAATGTGGAAAGGCACCCCATCGAGCAAACCATGCAGCGCGTCGCGCAGCAGGCGCAGACTGGAGGCCAGCACCAGTCCGCCGATCAGGATCGAGAGCAGCGGGTCGATCGGCGTCCAGCCGGTGACCCAGACGACGATGCCGGCGGCAATCGCTGCCACCGAGCCGAGCACGTCGCCCAGCACATGCAGGAAGGCACCGCGCACGTTGATGTTCTGCTGGCCGTGCGAAAGCATCCAGGCAACAAAAAGATTGACGCCGAGACCGACCACGGCCACGGCACTGACCAGCGCTCCCTCGATGGCGTGCGGCGACTGGAAGCGCGACCAAGCTTCCATGCCGATGCCGGCCACCACCGCCAGCATGGACAGAGCATTGACCAATGCCGCCAGTAGTTCGACGCGACCCATGCCGTAGGAGTGCCGCGCCGAAGGCGGCCGGCTGGCAATCCACGCCGCCAGCAGCGCCAGCCCCAGCGCCGCGCCGTCGGTGACCATGTGGCCGGCATCGGCCAGCAGTGCCAGCGAACCGCCGCGCCAGCCGGCCATGGCTTCGACGACGGCAAAGGCCCAGGTCAGGCCCAGCGCAATGAACAGGCGGCGGCGCTGCTCTGGGGTATCGGTGCTGCCGTGGTTGTGGCCGTCGTGATCGGGGTGGGTTGCGCTCATACGGCACTCAACGATGCGATGAAAAAGTCGGCGCTGGCAGGACGGCGTCGCCAGGGTGTCGATGGTACGTCAGAGTTCGAAATCGGCATCGAATGGCTTGCTCCCTTTGACGATCGGCAGGGTCATGGTGCGATCCCAATCACCCCAGCCGCCGTTATAGATATGCACATCACGGTAGCCGAGTGCTTTGAGCTGTAACCAGGCCAGCGTCGAGCGGAAACCGTCGTGGCAGTAAATGATGACAGTGCTGTCCTTCGACACGGTTTTGTACATGGCCGCCAATTCTTCCATCGACTTCCACTGCTGCGACTGCCCATCGGTACCTTGCAGACTGACGATATTGATCGCCCCGGGAATATGGCCACCCTGTACCGCGTGCTGGATGCGATTGCCGTCGTACATGTCGGTGGGGCGTGCGTCGATCAGGGTGATCTTCGCGTCGCGTTCGGCAACGACACGGCGATAGACCTCCGGCCAGGCGACAAGACGTTTGGCATCGGCTACCTTAAGTGTCACCTTGCCGGCTGGCTTGGCGGTGGTTATTGTCCTGGTCAAGTCGTTGAAGCCGGTCCAGCCCACGGCACCACCGTCGAGCAATTTCACGCGCTTCATGTCGAAGCCATAGAGATCGAGCAGGAAAAGAACGCGCGAAGCCAGCGCGGTGACGGAATCGTCATACACCACGATGATTGAATCGTCATTGATACCCCAGCGCCGTAGCGTGGCCTGGAAGGCTGCGCGCGAGGGGAATCGCATGATCGGCATGTCGTCGTTGGCACCGAGGTCGGCGAAGCGCTGTACCTGAATCGCGCCGGGAATATGACCGACGGTGGTGTGGCGGTGCGGGTGATAGCGCACTTCAAGCACGATCAGCTGCGGATCTTTGAGCTTCTCGGCCAGCCAGTCGGTATCGACGAGGAACTCCGGTTTGTCAGTGGCTTGGGCGGCATGGGTTGCAAGACCGATCAGCACGGCACTGAGCAAGAAAAACAGTTTTCTCATGGGCTTCCTCCGTAGGATTTCTTATTCGGCTGGCGGGAGCAGGGTTTGCACCAGGCCGCGCAAGTTTGTCACCGGCCAGGGTTCCGGAGATAACCGGGGGACGCGGTCGGCATTGGAAATCAGGATCAGCGGCAATTTGAAGTCTTCAGGGTCACTCGTGCCATGCTGTCGTTCGTGACCGGCGTGATCGCTGGTCACCACCACCGCATAGGTGCCGCGTTGCCTTACCTGCTCAAATAGTGCCGCTAGCGTCGTGTCGATGTCACTCAACTCTGCAAGATAATCCGGTGAAAGCCAGCCTGATTCGGCGCCGGCATATTCCAGACCGCTGATGTGCAGAAAGACGAAGCGGCGACCCTTTCCCCGAAAGAATGCACTTGCCCGCGCAACGCCGTCGTCTGCTTCCCAAGCGTGCTCATCGACTGCGGGACCAACCAGATAGCCGAGCTTGGGTTTGGCGTAATAGAAGGCCGTGCGGAAACCGCGCTGCTTGGCAGTGTCGAATAGCGTGGAGTGAGTGACACGCGGATCTCCCGGCTTCCAGTCGTTATCGACTTTGCCATTTTGTTGTGGCGCCAGCCCTGTCAGCATGGCCGTGTGGGCGATGAGTGTCTTGGGGGGATCGACGCTGCGGCCATTCAGGGTGTATTGCCCCTGCTGCATCAGCGCGGACAAGGTTGGCGTGGTCTTCGCGCTCAGGGCGGCGGGATGCAGGGCATCGATGGAAACGACGAGCACGCTTTCGCTGTCACTGGCAAAGCCGGGCGCGGCGAGCAACAGGCAAAGACAAGCCCCGCCAATGATCCGGCCCATGCGCGGGTACATGTTATGGCTGGCCAGCGGCCTTGAGCCAGCCGGCTATCTCGTCCTTGCTCGGAATGCGGCCGGAAACCTTGACTGCCTCATTCACCACCAGTGCGGGGGTGCTCATGATCGGGTAGGCCATGATCTTTGGCATGTCGGTGACGTGTTCGAATTCCGCCGTCAGGCCGAGTTCGGCAACCGCTTCGCGCGCAAGTTGTTCAAGGCGGTTGCACTTGGCGCAACCGGTACCGAGTATTTTGATCAGCATGAACGGTTCCTTTCGATGAAATGCAGAGTATGCGTGAGCAGGGCAAACCCGCCCTGGCAGTAAGCGCAAGCGTACCGGAATGGATGCGGCCGTTATAACGGTGGGCGCGGCACGAAGCAGCAGACCCCGCCGGCCGCATCGAAAGTGACCTGGCAGGATTCGGTCATCCTAGCCTTGAGACGCACCCGCGCCCGCTGCACTCGCGATTTGGCCGCAGGCAGGGAGAGTCCGAGACGTTTGGCGAATTCCTGCTGCGTCATGCCTTCAATGTCACAGAGGGTTATGGCTTCGCGGTCCTGCGGCGAGATCTCGGCAAGTATGCGCGGCAGGCATTGCGCCAGGCTATCCACCACTGCCGCTGCGATCTCGGGTTCTGCCATGAGATCATCGGGAAGCGGTACCTGATCCCTGGCCAGACGCAGGCGGTCGATCAGCAGGTTGCGCGCAACATGAAACAGCCAGGCGCGGGGATTGCCAATACCGCACAGGCCATTGGCCTGCCGCAATGCCCGCAGGAAAACCTCCTGCAACAAGTCGTCGCCCTCAGCGTCACTGCCCGCACGGTGACGCAAGAAACGGCGCAGTTCTGTTTCGTGCCTATCCCAAGCCTCGGTGACGCAGCGCATGCCTAGACCACGCTGTCGGTCGGCATGGAGCTGGCATCAACGCCGCAGATGTCGATGTTCATGCGATTTCCTTTGCCGCAACGAAATACTTCCGCTGAAACCACAGCGCGACATGCACCAGGCCGATCATCACGGGCACTTCGACCAGCGGCCCGATCACCGCCGCAAATGCCGCTCCCGAATTGATGCCATAGACCGCCACGGCAACGGCGATGGCCAGTTCGAAGTTGTTGCTGGCAGCGGTGAAGGAGAGGGTGGCGCTTTTTTCGTAACTCGCCCCCAGTCGCTTGCTCATGAAGAACGAAATGACAAACATCACCACGAAATAAATCAGCAGGGGAATGGCGATGCGCACCACGTCCAGCGGGATACTGACGATCAGTTTGCCCTTCAAACTGAACATGACGATGATGGTGAACAGCAGCGCGACCAGGGTGATCGGCCCAATCTTCGGCACGAAACGGGAGTGATACCAATCCTTAGAGACGAAGCGCAACATGATCACGCGGGTCAACACGCCGGCTATGCAGGGAATGCCCAGATAGATGAAGACGCTCTCGGCAATCTGTTTGATCGAGATATCGACAACGGAACCGGACAGCCCAAAGAACGGTGGCAGCACCGTGATGAAGAACCAGGCATAGACGCTGAAAAAGAGCACCTGAAATATGGAATTGAAGGCCACCAGACCGGCGGCGTATTCCGTCGAGCCCTTGGCGATCTCGTTCCAGACAATCACCATGGCAATACAACGGGCCAGGCCGATCATGATGAGGCCCACCATGTATTCCGGCTTGTCGTGGAGAAAGATCACCGCCAGCGCAAACATCAGCACCGGCCCGACAATCCAGTTCTGTATCAGAGACAATCCCAGTACCTTCTTGTCGCGGAAGACGTCGGGCAGTTCTTCGTAACGCACCTTGGCAAACGGCGGATACATCATCAGGATCAGGCCGATCGCAATGGGCATGTTGGTCGTGCCGACCTGGAAGCTGTTGATGAAGTCCTCGCTGCCGGGTACAGCAAAGCCGATGCCGATACCGAGCGCCATGGCAGTGAAAATCCAGACGGTGAGATAGCGGTCCAGAAATGAGAGTTTTTGGGTTACGGCACTCATGGTGGCTTATTCTCCAATGTGGATTTGTCGTGCGGCGGCTAGCACTTCATCCCGGCTCATGGTTTCGAGCGGCAGGGCGAGGAAGGCGGTGACGCGCTTCTTCAACGATTGATAGGCCTCCTCAAAAGCCTCGCGGCGCGCTTCGATGGGCTCGACGTGGGCCGGATCGGGAATGCCCCAGTGGGCCGTGGTTGGGTGGCCGGGCCAGACCGGGCAGGTTTCCTGCGCCGCGTTGCCGCAGACGGTGAAGATGAAATCAAAAGTCGGCGCTGGCGGGACGGCGTTCTCAGAGAATTCGTCCCAGGATTTACTGCGCGCACCCTCGCACGGCACGCCATTTTTTTGCAGAGTCTCGATGGCGACGGGATTCACCACGCCCCCCGGCTTGCTGCCTGCCGAGTAGGCCTTTATACGGCCCTGGCCAAGATGATTGAAGAGCATTTCGCCGAGAATGGAACGGGCGGAATTGCCGGTGCACAAGACGAGAACATTGAATGACATAAAAACTCCTTGATCAGGCGAAACCACCGGATTCCCCCGCCGACCCCTGGATCTCCAGCTTGCGCATCTTCTCCCAGAGATTCTTGCGGCTGATGCCGAGCAAAGCGGCGGTGTCGGCGATGCGGCCGTCGCACTCCGTCAAGGCACGACGAATATAAGCGCGTTCGCATTGCTGCAGGTGGTCGCTGAGTGCTTGTCGCGGCGTATCGCCATCCGCCGCCGCAAGTAACCCACTGTCGCCAAACAGGCTTTCGGCATTCAGTGATGAGGTTAGCGTAAGAACACTGGCGCGTTCAAGACAGTGCTTCAACTCCCGCACGTTGCCTGGCCATGGGTAACGGGTCAAGGCATGCTTGGCCTCGGGAGTCAGTGTGCGCCGGGCTTCGCCTCCGCTCGCGCGCTCGTCGAGAAAGTGTGCGGCCAACCAGAGAATGTCTTCCTGCCGCTCGCGCAGAGGCGGCACCGCCAGGTGAATGACATGGATGCGGTAATAAAGATCCTCCCGGAACCCGCCAGTCTCCACCATGGCTTTCAGATCGTGATGCGTGGCGCAAATGAGCCGGATATCCACTTTGCGCGGCGTTGCGCCGCCGAGGCGAACCACTGCCCGATCCTGGATTGCGCGCAGCAACTTGACCTGCATCGTAGGCGGCATTTCGCCGATTTCATCGAGGAACAGTGAGCCGCCGTCCGCCTGCTCGAAGACCCCGCGCCGCTCGCGATCGGCACCGGTGAAGGCACCCTTGTCGTGACCAAACAGTTCCGACTCGATTAGATTCTCGGGAATCGCGCCACAGTTGACCGCGACGAAGGGCGTCTTGCCCTCCGGGTCGCCGGCACGGTGCAGCGCACGCGCTACCTCTTCCTTGCCGGCACCGGATTCACCCGAGATCAGCACGGCACTGCGACTGGCCGCCAGTCGCGGCAGCAGCCCCTCAATTTGGCGCATGCTGTTGGAAATACCCAGTTGGGCTTTGGCATTGGCAACCGGTTGCTGGTGCTGGCACAAACTGCGGATCTTGGCGACCAGTTCGCCGACATTGAACGGTTTGGTAACGTAGTCGTGGGCCCCCAGCTTGAGCAGACGAACCGCCTGATCGATGGCACCGTATCCGGTGATGAAGATGAACGGGGCAAGCCCTTCGCTACTGTCACGCAGATCGGAGAACAACTGCTCGCCGCTGATGTCAGGCAGGTTGATGTCGCTCACTACCACACTATAGCGGCGCTGTCCGAGACCGCGACGGGCGGATTTTCCATCGCGGTACCAATCACAAACGAAGCCATCGAAGTCGAGCCGCGCGGAAAGTGCCTCGCCGATGAAGGGGTCGTCCTCGATCAGGCCAATGCGGTGCTGCATGGCTTTGCTCCCAAGGGCAGATTAACGACAAACTCGACCTGGCCGTCAATGTTTCTGGCGAAAATGCGACCATCAAGCTGAGTCACGATCTGGTAGGTCACCCAGAGGCCGAGACCGTGCCCACCGGCACGCGTCGATGTGAAGGGTTCAAACAGGTGGGCGA
>CAIYZZ010000097.1 GCA_903930805.1 uncultured Rhodocyclaceae bacterium
GAATTCTTGGTGCTCGACGAAGCCGACCGCATGCTCGACATGGGTTTCATCCCCGACATCAAGCGCATCCTCGCGCTGTTGCCGAAAACGCGCCAGAGCCTCTTGTTTTCCGCCACCTTCTCGGACGAGATCAAGAAGCTCGCCGATGCGATGCTGCAAGCACCACAACTGATCGAAGTCGCGCGCCGCAACATGGTGTCCGAAACCATCACGCACCGTGTGCATCTGGTCGCCACCGACCGCAAGCGTTACCTGCTGAAACAACTCTTGGAAGTTTCACCCACAGCGCAGGCGCTGGTCTTCGTCGGCACCAAGTTCGGCACCAGCCGGCTAGCGCTCTGGCTGGAACGCCAAGGCATCAACGCCACGGCCATCCACGGCGACAAGAGTCAGCAGGAGCGCACCAAGGCACTCGAAGCCTTCAAATCCGGCCAGTCGCGCGTGCTGGTCGCCACCGATGTCGCCGCGCGCGGACTCGATATCGACGACTTGCCGCATGTCATCAACTACGAACTGCCGCGCGTCGCCGAAGACTATATTCATCGCATCGGCCGCACCGGCCGCGCCGGCAAGACTGGCGAAGCCACCTCGCTGGTCGCACCCGAAGAAAAACCGCGGCTAGCCGAAATAGAAAGACTGACCAAGTTCAAGATCGAGCAGGTCGCCGTGCCCGGCTTCGAACCAGGTTCCATCTCCCCACCCGAGGAGCGCGAGCGTGGCGAACGCAGCGGCCGGGGGCACGGCCACAAGCATGAGCCCAGAATCGGTCATGGCCCGAAAATCCCGGTCGACCGCCTGCCGGCACCCATTGCCCACATACCCAACGTACCCAAAAAGCCGGTCATCGCCGCCGATGGCTTCGATTTTTCAAAACCCTACGAATCCAAGCTCGCGGCAGCACCAGAGCAGCCCGCCGAAAAGTCGGCGCTGGCGGAACGGCGCCCCCTGCGCCATCTGCGCCCGGTAGCCGCATTACTGGGTGGCTTCGGGAAAAAATAGGAAAATCTGATGAAACTCGTCCGTTACGGCACCAAGGGCCGCGAAAAACCTGGCCTGATCGACGCCCAAGGCAAGCTGCGTGACCTGTCCGCGCACTGCGACACCATCGGCTGGGATGAACTTTCGCCCACCGGCCAGAAACGTCTTGCCGCCATCAATCCGGCAACGCTGCCGCTGGTCCGCGGCAAGCCGCGTTTCGGCGTACCCTTCACCGGCATTTCCAAGATCATCGGCGTCGGCCTCAACTATCGGGACCACGCAACAGAAACCGGCGCAGCCATCCCCGCCGAGCCGGTGCTGTTCATGAAGGCCACCACCGCGATCAACGGTCCGTTCGATGACATCAGGCTGCCGCGCCGTTCGAAAATGACCGACTGGGAAGCCGAGCTGGGTCTCGTCATTGGTCGCGAAGCGCGCTATGTCAGCGAAGAAAAAGCAATGTCCTATCTGGCCGGATTTGTTACGTTCCACGATGTCTCCGAGCGCGATTTCCAGAAGAACCGCGGCGGTAGCTGGGACAAGGGCAAGGGCTGCGACACCTTCGCGCCCATCGGCCCTTGGCTCGTCACGCGTGACGAAATCCGCGACCCGCAAAACCTGCGTGTCTGGCTCGAGGTGAATGGCGAGCGCCGCCAGGACAGTTCCACGTCGCAGATGATCTTTCCCTGCGCCCACCTCATCAGCTACATCTCGCAGTTCATGACGCTCATGCCCGGCGACGTGGTCTGCACCGGCACACCCAGCGGCGTCGGCCTCGGCATGAATCCGCCGCAATTCCTCAAGGCCGGCGACGTCGTACGCCTCGGCGTCGACGGCCTGGGCGAGCAGTGCCAGAAAGTCGTCGTCGCATAATCGCCGCATGGCTCACTCGGTACACGCTTCACTCGCGGGACATGCGACCAATCCCGCGCGCTTTCATCAGCACATTGATGTCACGCTGACGCACGCAGCTGATGGTGGGCTGGCTATCAGCTACGCGATCCATGGTCTGAACATGGACTTGCACGTTCCCACGCCACACGCACACGCACCCGCAGATGCGCTCTGGCGCACCACCTGCTGCGAACTGTTCTTGAATCCTCTCGGACAGGCAGGCTACGGTGAGTTCAATTTTTCGCCTTCCGGCCAATGGGCCTACTACAACTTTCTCGATTATCGCCAATACGCCCCCGCAACCACCAACGGCCCGGCACCGCGTATCGAAGTCAAGCGCGAAGAAAATTTACTGCAACTCGATGTCGCATTGTCAAAATCCGCCCTGCCGACCGGCGACACCCTGCGCATTGCACTCGCCGTCGTATTGGAATCCAACGACAGCAAACGCGGCTACTGGGCGCTCGCCCATCCGCCAGGGCAACCGGATTTTCACCACCACGCCGGGTTCGTGCTGACGCTTGGCGCGATGGGTTTCCGTCCGGCACGCTGGCCATGAAGTTCGGCATCGACCGCTTGATCGACAACCGCGATTTGCGTCGCCGACTCTCCGGCCGCCGCATCGCACTGCTCGCGCATCCGGCCTCGACCACACGCGACTTGACGCACAGCCTCGACGCCCTCGCCGCCCTGCCCGAGCTTACCCTCACGGCGGCCTTTGGCCCGCAGCATGGCCTGCGCGGCGACAAGCAGGACAACATGGTCGAATCGCCGGACTTCCTCGACCCGCTGCATGGCATCCCCGTCTTCAGTCTTTACGGCGCCGTGCGGCACCCGACCGACGCGATGATGGATACGTTCGACGTGCTGCTCGTCGACCTGCAGGATCTCGGTTGCCGCATCTACACCTTCATCACAACGCTGCGCTATCTGCTCGAAGCCGCCGCGCGTCACGGCAAGACAGTGTGGATACTCGACCGGCCCAATCCGGCGGGCCGCCCCATCGAGGGTTTGCGCTTGCGTGAAGGCTGGGAGAGCTTCGTCGGTGCCGGACCGCTGCCCATGCGCCACGGCCTGACCCTGGGCGAACTGGCACGCTGGTTCGTCGCCACGCTGAGGCTCGATGTGGCGTGCGAAGTGATCGAGATGCAGGGCTGGGCACCGGATGCCGCACCTGGCTACGGCTGGCCGCTCAACGAGCGCAGCTGGATCAACCCCAGCCCGAACGCACCCAACCTCTCGATGGCGCGCTGCTATTCCGGCACGGTGATGCTCGAAGGCACCACGCTTTCCGAGGGACGCGGCACCACACGACCGCTGGAACTTTTTGGCGCACCCGACATCGACGCCCAGGCGCTGCTCAAGGAAATGCAGGCACTCGCGCAATCGGTACCCGGGTGGCTGGCCGGCTGCAAACTACGCCCCTGCTGGTTCGAGCCTACCTTCCACAAGCACGCCGACAAACTCTGCCAGGGCATCCAGATTCACGTCGATACCCTGGATCATTACAACCATGCCACCTTCCGCCCCTGGCGCCTACAGGCACTCGCCTTCAAGGCGCTACGCTCACTGAGGCCGGATTACCCGCTCTGGCGCGACTTTGCCTACGAATACGAACATGACCGCCTGGCCATCGACCTCATCAATGGCAGTCCATTGCTGCGCGAATGGGTCGACGATCCCAGTACAGTGCCGGCTGACCTCGAAGCACTGGCGCAAGCCGACGAATCAGCCTGGCGCGAGGAAAGCACCCGCTACCACTTGTACTAACGCCGTCCCGCCGGGGCAGATTTTTCACAAAATAACCACGTTATCGTGGCTTTTCTACGGCACAGATAGGGCGTCAGCTCTTCAACGCTACCAAAACTTCGTCCAGCATCTTCTTCGCATCACCGAACAGCATGCGGTTGTTCTCTTTGTAGAAAAGCGGGTTGTCGACCCCGGCGTAGCCGGAGGCCATGGAGCGCTTCATCACGATTGAGGTCTTGGCCTTCCAGACTTGCAGCACCGGCATACCAGCAATCGGGCTGGTCGGATCGTCCTCGGCCGCCGGATTGACGATGTCGTTAGCGCCGATAACGATCGCCACATCGGTCTGCGGAAAATCATCATTGAGTTCATCCATCTCGAACACGATGTCGTAAGGCACTTTGGCCTCGGCCAACAGCACGTTCATGTGGCCGGGCATGCGACCGGCTACCGGGTGAATGCCGAAACGCACATTGACGCCTTTCTCGCGCAAATGTTTGGTGATCTCGTACACCGTATGCTGAGCCTGCGCCACCGCCATGCCGTAACCCGGCACGATGATGATGTTCTTGGAATCGCGCAGTAGCTCGGCGGTCTCCGCGCTCAGGATAGGCACCACTTCCCCGGCCGGTTGCGCACCCGCCACCGGCGTCGCGCCGCTGGTGGTGCCAAAGCCACCGGCAATCACGCTGATGAAGTGGCGGTTCATCGCCTGGCACATGATGTAGGAGAGGATGGCGCCGCTTGATCCCACCAGAGCACCGGTGACGATCAGCAGGTCGTTGTTCAGCATGAAGCCGGTGGCGGCAGCAGCCCAGCCGGAATAGCTGTTCAGCATCGACACCACCACCGGCATGTCGGCGCCGCCGATCGCCATCACCATGTGAATGCCGAACAGCAATGCAATCGCGGTCATCACAAACAGCGGGGTCATGCCGTCGGCCACCGATGTGACATGCAGAAACTCCCGCCCGAAGTAAATGACCACCAGCAGGCCGGTCAGGTTGAGCCAGTGCCGTCCCGGCAGCAGCATCGGGTTGCCGCCGATCTTGCCCGAGAGCTTGCCGAAGGCAATGATCGAACCGGAGAAGGTAATGGCACCGATCAGGATGCCGATGTAGATTTCGATTTCGTGAATATGCTTCTCGGCCTCGCTCAGGCCTGCGGATGCGGAAGGATCAATGTAATTGGCGAAGCCGACCAGGCACGCCGCAAGACCGACCAGGCTGTGCATCAACGCGACCAGTTCCGGCATCTGGGTCATCTGCACGGTACGGGCAGCATACAGACCGACGCTGGCACCGACCACCATGGCGCCGATGATCCAGGGAAGGCCGACAGCCAGGTCTACGCGCGGCCCGAACACCGTCGCCAGGACGGCGACGGTCATGCCGATCATGCCGTAGAGATTACCGCGACGAGAGCTCACGGGACTGGAAAGACCGCCGAGGCTGAGGATGAAAAGAATCGTTGCTCCGATATAGGAGACGGTTGCCAAATTTGCAGACATGTCGTGTCTCCCGGGTTATTTGCGGAACATGGCCAGCATGCGCTGGGTCACGGCGAAGCCGCCGAACATATTGACTGCGGTGAGCGCGATGCCCGCCACCGCCAGCCAGCGTATCCAGCCTTCCGGTCCCACCTGCACCAGCGCGCCGATGGCGATGATGCTGCTGATCGCATTGGTTACGCTCATCAGCGGCGTATGCAGGGCCGGCGTGACGTTCCACACCACCATGTAGCCAACGAAGCAGGCCAGCACGAACACCGTAAAGTGCGCGAGGAACGCGGCCGGGGCGTTGGCACCGACGAACCAGAACATCAGCGCGGCAACGAGGAAGGTCACCGCCGTGCTGGTGGCGGATGCCGGCTCGCTGGCCTGACCGTGACCGCCGGACTTCTTCGCCGGCATCGCAGCGGCAGGCTTCGCAGCCGGAGCCGCCGCAACCTTGGGTGCCGGAGGCGGCCAGGTGATGTTGCCTTCCTTGATTACGGTCAGGCCGCGGATGGCCTCGTCGTCCATGTTGACGTCGAGGGTGCCGTCATCTTTTACGCTTTTTGTCTTGCACAGTTCCTCGGCGAGGCGCCAGAGGTTGCTGCCGTACAAGGTAGAGGACTGCTTGGCCAGGCGCGAGGCCAGGTCGGTGTAGCCGACGATGGTCACGCCGTGTCTGACCACGGCCTCAC
>CAIYZZ010000098.1 GCA_903930805.1 uncultured Rhodocyclaceae bacterium
GGAGCTTAAGGTCTGCCCCACCCTGGCAAAAGCGGTGGCGTAAAGGTAGGACAGGTTGCCGTCCAGTTCGCCGTAGCGTTTAGACAGCGCCAGCACCTTGGCCTGGTCCGCCGTCTCGCCCTTGAGGAAGCGCCGCAGTTCGGTCGAGATCTCGCGCCGGACACGCACGATTTCGCTCAGGTCTTGCCGCTGGAGATCGGGCAGTGCCGTGATCTGACGCCGCTGGCTGTCATTCAAGGCGGCAATGAAGTTCTCTCCACTGTTGCCGGTCAGGGTGGTGCTGATAGAGTAGTCGCGCTTGCCCATAGCCGGTGCGGTCTTCATGCCAAAGCCGCCAAAGTACATGCCGTGCCGCTCGGGACAGAAGTAGGTATCTGCCTCAACGGAACCGGCATGCCATGAAAACATCTCGCTGGCGTAGGTCATCACGGCCACATTGACTTCATGCGACATGCTCCTGCGGTCCAACGGCTCGGCGACGTTCGGCCAGGTGCTGGAGTCACCGAACTTGAGTAGGGCCAGGGCTGCTTTCTGGGCGGGCGTCAGGCTGCGCAGGACGCTGGCCATCACCTTGGCACGGTCATAGGAGAGCTTGCCGTCGAGCGCATAAAGATCGGCCGAGTATTTCATGACGGCCTGCTTGTCCAGGCCGACACTGCCGGCGGGAATCTTTCCTTCAAGGTTGAGGCGAAAGGCCTTGATCAGCGGCAGGCGCATTTCCGCAAAGCGCTTGATGTCACTTTCCTGTTCCTTGGCCAAGGCCAGTAATTGGGCTTTCTGACCCTCGTTGAGGAGGGTCAGCATGTTGTGGGCGATCTTGGTCAGGAAGCTGGTGTTGTGTCCCCCTTCCCGGGCGTCGATGTCGCGCATGTACTGGAAGCCGAAGTAGTCCGAGACCTTGCCAGGCGGCAGAAAGGTGTCATAGCCGAAGTCGCCGGTCAGGAAGGCCAGGCCATCAAAAGCGATGGTGTTGAGCTGGGCCCGGTCGGAGATGGCCTGTTCAAGAGAGTATTTGCGTCCGCCCTCCTGAGGTGCCTGGCTACGCGGGGTCTGATTGCCGCTGCCGCGTTCTTCGGTACCGCCCTGTCCTGCTCCTTGGGCTGGACCTTGACTTGAACCTTGGCCGGGGGCACGTCCCTGAGTGGGTCTCGCTACCAGTCCAGTAGGAGATTCCACACAGGTTGCGGTGACCGCGCCATCGCGCGTGGCGTGCTGCACCGTGTCACCGGATTTCTTGCCCCGGCAATCCTCATAGGCTTGCGGCGGAGGTTCACGGCCACCCTGAGACTCTGCGCGAGGTTGCGATGGTTGCGTCCTGTCTTGTGACATTGCCAACGGAGCAATGAAACTTATTGCGACCGCAAGAACTGTAAGTGTGGTTTTCATGATTTTCGCATCCCGAAGTTTGGAAACGATCCCATCTTGGTCGCAGTGTATTACCCGAAAACACACCACTTCATTACAGATTTGTAATGGCAAATCACACCCCATCGCGCTAACCTCTGGTCAAGGAGAACGGTCATGCATGTGCTGTTGGTCGAAGACGAAAGGAAAATTACCGACTTTGTCTGTGCCGGGTTCAGGGAACAGGGATTCGCCGTGGATCACTGCGACAACGGGACGGAAGGCTTCGCCCGCGCCACCAATGGTGCTTACGATGTGATCATCCTCGATATCATGCTGCCAGGCCGCGACGGGTTGTCGATTCTGAAAGGACTGCGCAAATCTGGAAACGCCACCCCCATCCTCCTGCTCACCGCACGCAATGAACTCGACGACCGCATCGAAGGGCTGACCCTCGGTGCCGACGATTATCTTGCCAAACCTTTTTTTGTCGAGGAGCTGATTGCCCGCATCCAGGCTCTCGTGCGGCGTGTATCCGGCGAGCGCCAGAACATCCTGGCCGTCGGAGACCTGAGCCTTGATCGCATTACCCGCGAGGTCACTTGGCGCGGCCATACTGTCGATCTCACGGGGCGCGAATTCAACCTGATCGAGTACCTGATGCGATCGCCTGGCCGGGTCTTCACCCGCACCCAGATCCTTGAGCACGTCTGGGGCTATGATTTCGATCCCAGCACCAATGTTGTTGATGTTTGCATCCAGCGGATTCGCAAAAAGATTGCGTCGATCAGCGCTGATACTGATGAGCATTCCCCGATCGAAAGCATACGTGGCGTTGGCTACCGATTCCGGAAACCAGCATGATTCACTCTTTCCGCCTCAGATTGGCTCTTCTCTCTGCCGTGCTCAGCGGGCTGGTGCTCGCGGCATTCGGCCTGACGACATGGGGCTTGATTCGCGACCACAGGATCGACCATCTTGCTCAGGACATTCGCGAAAATGCTGAGCGCGAGGTTCGTCGTTTACGTACATTCGATGACTGGCGTCGCATTGAGTCCAAGCTTGTTTCCAGTATTGGCGTCCGAAACGAAAACGATTTGTTGCTGCTGGTTGAAGACGCGGAAGGCAACATTATTTACTGTTCGTACCACTGGTCATCCAAGCTTGTACCAAAAGAATTCCCTTGGCCTGCCCGTGAGACAGGAACTCGGGGTAAAGGGGGAATCGCTTTGAATTTTCTCAATGCGCACGCCGCAAGTGCGCAGCCTGAAGAAAATGTCGCTCCTCCGCCATTGGGACCCGAGCGCTCCACGCCGGAACCACCGCCACAATCCGGGAATTTCTCCCGTGATATCGATGGACATGTATGGCGCTTTGGACTTGCCACGAGTAGCCAAGCCCGGGTTGCGGTTGGCGTTGATACGGAGTTCATCAATACCGAGATGAAAGGCATACGCAATGCATTTATCCTGGCCATGCCACTCGCCCTCATGATGATTGGCCTGGGTGCCTGGTTCTTCTCCAGCCGGGCCATGCGTCCCCTGCAAAAACTTACAGCCGCGACACATCGGGTCTCTGTCGACAAGCTCGATCAGCGTATTCCTCAGCAAGGGGAAGACCGCGAGTTCGCAGAATTGATCGAAGTATTCAACAACATGCTGGAGCGACTTGAACGGAGTTTCATGCAGGCACACCGTTTTTCAGCCGATGCAGCACATGAGCTGAAGACGCCACTTGCCATCCTGCAAGGGCAGTTGGAAAGGGCGATGGGCATGTCGGAAACTGGATCGTCCATCCAAGGAGAACTCGGCAGCATCCTTGACGAGGTTCGGCGCCTGTCCAACATCTCGCGCAAACTGCTTCTTCTCTCTCAAGCAGACTCCGGCCGTTTGAACGTGCTTCGCGAACCATTTGATCTTTCAAAGGCCCTGGGGGATCTGGTCGAGGACATCCATCTGTTGGCACCTGACTTGACGGTGACCAGCATGATTCAGCCTGGTCTATTTATCCAAGCAGACCTGACTTTGTTCCCGCAGATTCTGCACAACCTCATCAGCAATGCCATCAAATACAACCTCGACAAAGGCTGGATCGAAGTTTCCGCATCAGGATTGTCTGAAGGGGTTGAAGTCAGAATCGCCAACGCATCGCCGGGTATTCCAGTAACTGAGCAAAGCAAGTTGTTCGAACGATTCTTTCGGGCAGACCCTGCCCATAGTCGCCACATTGAAGGTGTTGGTTTGGGACTCAGCGTATCGCGGGAAATCGCCAAGGTGCATGGCGGGGACATTTTCTTTCGTGCCGATGGTGACGGCACTGTGCGATTTACGTTGTACTTGCCAAGAGGTCAGTAAGATATTCAGCGGCGAACAGATGGCATGTTGGGTGGGGTGAAGATCCATTCGTTATGAAGTTCAGCCTTTTCGAATTCCTCAAGCCCTGGCGGAAACCCTGATCGCCGAATTGTTGTCGTGTTGCTCAGGCTATGAATGCCTGAAATGCGCCCATCGGGGCTGCGAAGAATTCCCCAATTCGCATTGCCAGTGAAAGGATCAGGATAAATGCGACGCAGATGTCTTCGAACTCCTGGATACCGCAGGTCTTTAAGCAAGTCAGATAATTCCATGGGGGTCGTTGGCTGCCCTGCCGGCGTGGCATCAGCATAGCTTTGCAAGGCAACTCGGTATTCCAGCCCAATGGCGAGCAGTTCCGCTTCAATCTCTCGCTGCTGCAACGCCATGCCGGCCCCAAGTGAAGCCGTCGCAATCGCAGAAATAATGGCCACCGCGATCAATACTCCGATATAGGTAAATCCGAGCTGCCGCATATCTGCTTACCATTGACTGAATGGTAGGCCATTACGGCCGATACCCGAAGCACGGCTGCGCAAATCTGCAACCCCTCCCTCAGTTGGTGGCGGAGGAGGAACCAGTAACCATTCGGTCGAATTATTCGCTACCGGGTCGACCGGCATAGCCCTTAGGTAACGGCGACTCACTAGCTCTTCAAGTGCCAACGGGTAGCGTCCCCGGTCGGCATAATAATGATCGATCGCCTCGCGGGTAATCCTCAGGTTTTCTGCCAGAACAACCTCCTTTGAGGCATCGACACTGCGAAAGTATTTAGGGGCCGCAAGCGAAAGCAACAATCCAACAATCGCCATGACGACCAGCAATTCGATCAAAGTGAAGCCGCGCTTTACCATTTTCGATACTCGATGCCATTCAGGCCGAGTGAGGACGAGCGCGAAAATACATCATAAACATCGCTACCCTCTTTGGGATCATCCGCACTGCTGGCATAACTCCGTTTTCCCCATGAGGACTCGGCATCCGCTATAACGGTAGCAGCCATCGGATCGCGCGGAAGGCGGCGTAAGAAATACACCTTCACTCCCTTCGCATCGCGCGCATCGGCCACTCCATCGACAAGAATGGTGAGGGATGAAGGGTAGCCGCTTGAGCCGGTATCCTTTGCAATGCGGCCTTCATCGCCCGCCCGCTTGAAGGCATCAAGGGCATCGCGAATATCCCGGAGAGTTCTGCGCAACTCATGTTCCTTCTCACGTTGCACCGCGATTTCTGCCAACGGTAGGGCAATGCTTGCCAGCACACCGAGGATGGCCAATGCGGCAACCAGTTCCAGCAATGTGAAGCCACGCATGCTTTTCATCGTACCGGGACCGTTTCTGTCGTCGCTGTCGGTTGGGACGGAGGCATGATTTCTGTGAAAACAGACAGGTTGGGGTCGCGTGCGCGCAAGCTAGCATCTGTTCCTGCGTCCAGTTCTGTACTGGTCATTCCCGGACGCGACATGCCCCTTACCAGGCGCGGAGTGATGGAAAGCATCAACTCGGTCTTTTCGCCCTCGTCGCTGCGGGAACCAAACAGCCGGCCGATCACAGGTAGATCACCCAGGCCCGGGATCTTTTTGGCAGTGCTACGCTCGGCATCATTGATCAAACCGGCCAGTACCTGATTTTCACCATCCTTGAGTCGCAGAACGGTTGAGGCATTACGTGTGCCGATTTGGTAGGCAACCGTTCCCGAAGTGGTGGTCATCTTATCGACGATGCTGCTGACCTCAAGATTGATGCGAATGGCCACCTCATTGTCCAGATAGATGACAGGTTGAACTTCAAGCTTTAGACCAACATCCACATACTGGATGGATTCCGCAAGAAAGCCTGTCGATGTTGCTGTGGTGGTAATGTTTGGAACGCGATTGCCGATCATTATCTTGGCGGTCTCCCGATTCCTGGCCCGTATGCGGGGATTGGCCAGAAGATTGAGATCGGTATCCGTTTTACCTGCGGACAAACTCAACGAAGATATTGATGCCTGTAATGTCGAGGAATTGGCATTACGAATATCGGCCAAGGTAAGAATTCCGCTTGCGGCCGACGCCAGAGGTGTAAGCACTAGCAGATCTGGCCATTGAATGCCAAGGTCAAGGAGACGATTGCGACTCACCTCAAGCACTTCTACTTCGAGCATGACCTCGGGTTCGGGGAAATCGTGCATGGCAAGTATCTTTTCCGTCAGTCGCACCACTTCCGGTGTGTCCCGGATCACGAGCATGTTCAATTTTTCATCGGTAACGATATCTTTGGCCTTGAGGATGGTCCGCAGAGAATTCGCTACCAACTTGACATCAGCATTGGTCAGGTAGAAGGATTTGATCATCAGGGGCTGATGCTCACGTGCCTTCGCGGGGGTATTGGGGTAAATCAGAACCGTGCCGGCATCCATGACCCGCTGTTCAAGTTGCTGCGACGATAAGACCGCAGCGAGAAGTTCCTTGACTGTGGCATTTTGCATGGAAATGGTGATGACCTGATCCGCCTTAACTTCCTTGTCAAAGACGAAATTGATGCCAGCAGTGCGAGTCAGCACTTCGAATACCTGCTTGAGATTTGCATCCTTGAATTCGATCGAAACCGGCCGTCCCAAGGCTGCCGCCAATCGGGGGGCCTGTTGTGTGGAGGCGCTGACCGCCTGGATCAAGCTGCGCAACTTGAGTGCGGCAGGATCATTGGCGGATTCGTTAAGGATGGTCCTGATGCGCGCCATTGCCGTATCGCCATCACCCCGCGCCCAGGCTGTTTCCGCCTCCAGTTGCCATAGAGCGCGACGCTGTTCCGATTGCATGGCATCCAGCATTTTTCGACCGCGATAATTGGCTGCATCGAGCGCAAGCGTACGCTTTACCATCGCCTCCGCCTCACTGGCGCGGCCGTCAGTAGAAGCCTGCTCGGCCTGATCCAGCCACTGGCTGACCAGTTTTTCTCGGGTGGTGGCGAACGCCATGCGCACTTCAGCACTATTGGGTGTCTGGCGTAATGCTGCCTCGAAACGCGGCAAGGCCTCTTCATACCTTCCCTGCTCGGCCAGTTGCTGGGCTTCACGAAGCGGTCCGTTGCTGACACAGCCAGCCAGAAACATGGCTGCCAGAAGAAGTTTCAGTAGGATTTTCATTATTGAGCCTCTCCGATATCAAGTGCTCTGCGTGAATCGCGCTTCACATGACGAAGGATCATGGTCGGCGGTGAGATACTGATAATTCGATAGCCGTCATCGAGCACATCACCGACGCGAGCTATCAGGGTCTGTTCATTGCGTGCAAGAAATACGGACCATCCTGCCGGACCGTCATTCTGTTTTCCGATGACAATCCAGAGTGACTGTTCGACGTTCCTGGGGTCGGATTGCTGAGGCGACTGCGCTTGCGCTGAAGGTGAGACTTCAACGGGGGGGGGCACAAACGGGTCTAAATTACTACCCTCAACATAAGCTTTCCGGGGCAAAACCGCACGGAGTTTCATGTTGGGTATTCCCCGCGCAGTCGGGGCGACAATCACCCCCCCAGTACCCGCTGGGTCGCTCGTTGCGACTAGCGCAGCGACCGCAGCGAGTGCAACGAGAAGCCATGGCAACTGTTTGCTTTTCATTGCCTGGAACCCCCGGTCGCGGAATAGATGGCTAGGCGGAGACGGGCTTCGATTTGCGCCCCTTTAACTTCGCGCTGTATCGACATATCCTCGACAGCTAATGCTGGCTGTTGCGCCAGCACTTCAGAGACAAATGATTTGAAGTCCTTGTATGCGCCACGTACGGAGAACTGAAGAGTTGCAACACGATAGCGCCCCTGTGGATTCGGAGTGATCCCGTAATCGATCCGGCCAAGCTGCAACCCGTGACCCAGTGCTGCATTGATGATTGCCTGCTGTCGGGCGTCTAATTCTTGCTGCGGGATCAGGAGTGTGCGAAATGCCCGATATCGTTCGTCGAACACTTGGTAATCATCATCGACCGAAACGCTCACTGATCTTTCTGTGGGTGTCAGGAAGACGTACGCCCCAATCCCACCAAGGCTGATGAGTAAGGCCAGGGCTGCTGCTGCATAACCTGTATGCCTTTTCAAAATCAACTCAAGGTCGAGGCGCAGGTTCATGACGGGTCACGCATGTGAAATTCAAGGGTGAAGAGCACCGGACGGGGAGAACTACTCTGCTGGTATTCCTGGCCAAGAAGAACTGCGTCGGCAACAGATCCCAGAGTTTTCAGCCGCGACAGGATGCCTTGCACCAACCCCGGATCGCGGGCCTCCCCGCTCACCTTGAAAGTCATTCGCTCAACATTGGATTCCATATTCAGCAAGACCCCGTCCGCCGGTTTCTCAAAAGTCGCATCCAAAGCGTCAAGGACA
>CAIYZZ010000099.1 GCA_903930805.1 uncultured Rhodocyclaceae bacterium
CCAGTGCATTCGATGACGAAGCCGTAGCGCAGTCGCACCTTGTTGCCCGGAAAAAGACGGAAGTAGCCTTTGGGCGGCACCTCAACGAAATCCTCGCGTTCGATCCACAGTTCCTTCGAGAACGCTACCGTGCGCTTGCCCCAGTCGGGTTTCTGCGGGTGGTTGGGGGCGAGACACTCCTCTTCCTGCCCGTCCGGGTAGTTGTCGATAACGAGCCTGACCGGGTCGAGTACGGCGATGCGGCGCGGTGCGGTTTCGTTCAAGTGCTCGCGCATGCACTCTTCCAGCACGCCGATGTCGATCAGCGAGTCCGACTTGGTGACGCCGATCATCTCGGCGAAGCGTCGGAAACCCTCGGGCGTGAAACCGCGGCGGCGCGCACCGACGAGAGTGGGTAGGCGCGGGTCATCCCAGCCATCGACATGCTTTTCCTCGACCAACTGGATCAGCTTGCGCTTGGACAACACGACGAAGGTGAGATTGAGGCGGGCGAATTCGATTTGTTGCGGCAGCGGGGTATTCACGCAGCCGAGCTCGGCTAGGCGCGCCAGCAGCCAGTCGTAGAAGGGGCGCTGATCGGCAAACTCGAGGGTGCAGATCGAGTGGGTGATGTTCTCCAGCGCATCCTCGATCGGATGGGCGTAGGTGTACATCGGGTAGATGCACCAGTTGTTTCCGGTGTTGTGGTGCTCGGCGTGGCGGATGCGGTAGATCGCCGGGTCACGCAGGTTGATGTTGCCCGACGCCATGTCGATCTTCGCGCGCAGGATGTGCGTACCGTCGGCAAACTCGCCGGCTTTCATGCGACGAAAGAGGTCGAGACTTTCTGACGGCGTACGCAAACGATAGGGCGATGCCTTGCCTGCCTCGGTTAGCGTGCCGCGGTTGGCGCGCATTTCCTCGGCGCTTTGCGAGTCGACGTAGGCGAGACCGGCCTCGATCAGTTTCTCGGCAAACTCATACATCCACTGGAAATAGTTCGAGGCCTGAAAAAGATTCTTGCCCCAATCCCAGCCCAGCCAATGTACGGCGTCGATGATTGAGTCGGCGTACTCCTGTTCCTCTTTTTCCGGGTTGGTGTCGTCGAAGCGCAGATGGCAGGCACCAGCGTAATCTTGCGCGAGGCCAAAGTTGAGGCAAATCGATTTGGCATGGCCGAAGTGCAGGTAGCCATTTGGTTCGGGTGGGAAGCGCGTTCTTACCCCAGCATACTTGCCGGCGGTGAGGTCGGCGTCGATGATGTTGCGGATGAAGTTGGAGATTTTTGGTTCTGCGGATGTCATGGTGCGGCGGTCGGCGGGGATGCGTTCGGGTTGAAGGGGTTGAGGATGGTCAAGCGCTCGTCGATGACAAGACCGTGCTGCATGTCTTCGGATAATAAGGTGGCGCATTCCTGGCGCAGGGCAGCGGCAACAATCAATGCATCCCACCATGAGAAACCGTAGCGATCCTGCAGCGACCAGGCGGCATCGAACAGGGCTAAGTCGGGGGGCAGCGGCTCCCAGGCCAGCAAGGCGCGGCAATCCGCCTGTGCCGCTGCGGCGGGTAAAGCCAGTTTTTGAGGATGGATCGCAACGGCGTAAAACTCGATCAGGACCTGCGATGAAATGCGACCTTCGCGCCGCCGTGCCAAAACACTCAACCAGGATTCCGCGATCGCCTGCTTATCCGGCATGCGACTGTCGCGTGCGTAGGCAATGATGTTGGTATCGACGAAAGTCAGCCCCACTTATTTGCTCACTTCGTCAGTGCCGGTCGATCGTAAATTTCTTCGCGTGTTGGCCAGCGGCGGCCATCACTGCGCGGGGGCGGATCAAGATAGGGACCACGCGAAAAGAAGTCCTGCATCGCCCGCTCATAACCGTCGTCCTGTCTGCGTAATTTCGCCAACAACTCCCCGACCAGCTTCGAAACGCTGGTATTTTGTTTGGCGGCTTCGATACGCGCCCAACGCAGGGTTTCTTCGTCAGTGGTAATCGTTAGGTTAGGCATGGCGACCTTTATGCTGTTCATCATTCGTGAATCACAGTTCTAGTGTAGCACGAGAATTGTGGCATACTGCCCCGCCATGATCCTGCATCCGCTTATCGCCATCGCCATTGGCGCCGTCCTCGGTGCCTGGCTCCGCTACGGCCTGGGGCTTTGGCTCAACCCCATGTTCACAGCCGTGCCGCTCGGCACCTTGGTGGCGAATCTGGTCGGCGGCTATCTGGTCGGCGTCGCGGTGGCAGTGTTCCACATCAACGTTGATCTATCATCCGAGCTGCGCCTCTTCTTCGTCACCGGTTTTCTTGGCGCACTCACCACCTTTTCCACCTTCTCCGCCGAGGTGGTGCATCTCATCCAGAGTGCGCGTTATGGCTGGGCGATTGGCGCGGCGAGCCTGCACCTGTTCGGTTCGCTGGCCATGACGGGGCTGGGCATTTTCACCATTCACAAGCTGGCGAACTGAGTTGTGCAGTAAGCGCCGTCCCGCCAGCGCCGACTTTCAAAAAATCAGAACTGGTAATTCACCGCCATGACTGACCTTGTCCCGCCATTCAACCGGTCGTGCAGCACCGCACCCCAGAGGTTGGCTTTTTCGCCCAGCCGATAAACGACTCTGGGGCCGCGCCCTGCGTCCTCGTCCATCAGGCCGATGCCGACCGAATGCGTCAGCCAGTAGTTCAGGAACACCTTGTGCGATGGGCCCGAGGCACCATCCTCGAAATAGCCTGCAATCGAGCCGATGTCGCCATCGGCCGAGAAATGCGCGCTGTGGCGACGGTGGTCGCCCTCGTTTTCACGGCCCATGCCGACGCCGAGTTCCAGCCAAGGCAAGGGCTTGAGCGTTGGTCCGCCATAGATTTCGCGGTAGCCGTCGGAGGCCAGGTAGGCGAACACGAAGTAGCCGAGAGGACCAGTGATATTGCCGTCCACCCACGCCAGCGCTTCGGTGAGGTTTTTACCCTTTTGCGGGTGTTGCGTCACGGCTTCGACCCAGAGATTCGGGCCGTCGGCCAGGGCGAGCGGCGACGCGAGCAGCGCCAGCGTAAGCATGGCTGTCCTGATCCGCATCGTCAGCGAGAGACCAGCAGAAGGTAAGTACCCAGTCCGGTGATGCATATGGCAAGTCCTTTCATTGCAACGTGAGTTCTGTCGATGGATTCCGTCGCCAGTTTCGGAATGAATCGGGCGATGAGGATCGCCATGACGAAGACAAAGATCGACTGGAAGGTCTCGGTGAGCAGCACCAGCGCCACCGGCGCGCCCATGGCGGCGAGGCCATAGGAGACCGTCCCCAGCATGTAGAGCACCTCGTTCGCCAGGTTGGCGGAAAGCAGGGGGACGGAATTGGTCCGCATGGCCGCCAGGAAACTGACGCGGTAGCGGGGAATGAACAGGTACATCAGCACACCCAGCACCATCAGGACGATGTGCTTCCAGAACAGCGTGCGCCAGGCATTCTCCTCCAGCGCCACCACCTTGAAGATGGCCAGTTCCGCCGCCCAGCAGGCGCAGGCGAGCAGCATGTAACCCACTGTCCGGCCCTTGAAGCGGAACCGGCCCTCGACGTTTTCCAGCGAGACGATGCTCGTGCCGAAAATGACGATCCCCATCGCCACCAGCTGATCCTGGCTGATCAGTTCCCCGAGAAACACCCAGCCCGCGACGATGCCAAAGATCGGCACCAACTGGTAATAGACGATCACCCGCGAGGAGTCGTCCTTTTGCATCGCATTGAGGTAGGCCCAGAGCAGGGCGATGTCGAGCGCGGCCGTGATGACGATGATCTCGAAATTACCCCGGTCGACATCGAGCACCGCGGGGTCGATCAGGTACAGGAACGGTGTCGCAATCACCGAGGCCAGCGCAGAGACGATGATCAGCGTGCCGACGCCACCTTCCTTGAAATACTGCTCAAGAATGATCTTGTCGATGTGATTGCACATCGCCCAGAGCAGCGGCGAAATCATGGCCAGGACAAACCAGGTTTGCATCATGCTGACTCCATGGAAAGGAGATTGTGGTATTGTCTAAAGATGGCCATCTGGAGGAATGAAATGACTACAAATGCCGTCAGCGTCTCGGAATTCAAACTGCGTTGCCTCGATGTCATCCGTCGCGTGGAGCGGGATGGCGCGGCGGTGGACCTGACGCGGCGTGGCAAGGTGGTGGCACGCCTGGTACCCACCGCCACCGCGCTCCAGGGCACGCCGCCGTGGCTGCGCTTGCGCGGTCACGGGCAATTGCGCGCCCAGCCGGAAGAAAGCGTGCTCGACGCGAATGCCTTCGATGCCGCGCATGGGCGGGTGGCGTGAACCCGCCGCTGCTCGACACCCACATCTGGCTGTGGTGGTTGCTTGGACAGCCCGAGCTTGCCGCGGGCGAGCGGGCTGCCCTGGATGCGTTGGCTGCAGCCGGCACCC
>CAIYZZ010000100.1 GCA_903930805.1 uncultured Rhodocyclaceae bacterium
ACACCATCAAGCTGTTCGGGGCCGAACCGGCCAACTTCCTCGACGTCGGCGGCGGTGCCACGACCGAAAAGGTGACCGAAGCCTTCAAGATCATGCTGAAGAATCCGAAGGTGAAGGGCATCCTGGTCAATATTTTTGGTGGCATCATGAAGTGCGACACCATCGCCACCGGCGTGGTCATCGCTGCGAAGGAAACCCACCTCAGTGTGCCTTTGGTGGTGCGTATGAAGGGCACCAATGAAGACCTCGGCAAGAAGATCCTTGCCGAATCGGGTCTGCCGATCATCGCCGCCGATACCATGGCGGAAGCTGCGACGAAAATTGTCGCGGCCGTGAAGTAAGGGAGCCGACTATGTCCATCCTCATCAACAAAGACACCAAGATCATCACCCAGGGCATCACCGGCAAGACCGGCCAGTTCCACACTGAGAAGTGCATCGAGTACGCGAACGGCAAGAATTGTTTCGTCGCCGGTGTGAACCCGAAGAAGGCCGGCGAGAGGATTTTCGACGTGCCGATCTTCGCCTCCGTCAAGGATGCGAAGGCCGCCACCGGCGCCACCGTTTCCGTCATCTACGTGCCTCCCGCCGGTGCAGCCGATGCGATCTGGGAAGCCTGCGAGGCCGATCTTGATCTCGCCATCTGCATCACCGAGGGCATTCCCGTCCGTGACATGCTGGTCGTGCGCAACAAGATGAGACAGAAAGAAGCCAGAGGCGGCAAGAAGACGCTGCTGCTTGGCCCCAACTGCCCCGGGCTGATCACACCCGACGAAATCAAGATTGGCATCATGCCCGGCCACATTCATCGCAAGGGCCGCATCGGTGTCGTCTCACGTTCTGGCACCCTGACCTATGAAGCGGTTGCCCAGGTTACCGAACTCGGCCTTGGCCAGTCCTCAGCGGTCGGTATCGGCGGTGACCCGATCAATGGCCTCAAACACATCGACATCATGCAGGCCTTCAACGACGATCCTGATACCGACGCCGTGATCATGATTGGCGAGATTGGTGGCCCGGACGAGGCGGAAGCCGCGCGCTGGTGCAAGGACAATATGAAGAAACCGGTAGTCGGTTTTATCGCCGGCGTCACCGCTCCTGCCGGCAAACGTATGGGACATGCGGGTGCGCTGATTTCCGGCGGCGCCGATACAGCGGACGCCAAGCTTGCCATCATGGAAGAGTGTGGCTTCACCGTGACTCGTAATCCGTCGGAAATGGCCAAGCTGTTAAAGGCCATGCTGTAGGTGTTTCGGTAAGCATGAAAGGCGGGCTGAGGCCCGCTTTTTTTACGCCCTGCTGCTGCGGAATTGCTCTATTGAAGCCGGTTTTCGTGCCGCTGGCATGAAAAATCATTGACTGACTTGAGGTTTGGCGGTAAGAATGCCACATATCATGCTGTTTCTTCATTAAGTTGTCAGTCCAAGGCAACCGTCAGGCAGTGTTGCGGGAGGCAAAGCGGACAGAGTGGCAGGCAAGAAAACCAACCTGAATTTCTGGAAAAGCGACTGGTTCGTTGGCCTTTTGGTTAGCGCGTTGGTG
>CAIYZZ010000101.1 GCA_903930805.1 uncultured Rhodocyclaceae bacterium
ATCGCCCGTGTGGCCCTGCGCGACAAGAAGCAGCTGCTCGAAAAGATCGGCATCCCCGTCCGCACCTCCCCGCGCGCGGTCCCCGCTGCCAAGAAAAACGGCGCGGCGTAAGCGTGTTTGTGATTGAATAACCCCTGAAGAACGCCACACCGGTTCGCGCCGCAAGGCGCGGGCCGGTGTGGTGGGGGGATCCTTCCGGGAACTTTATCCAATTTTTAGTTTCCTGTAAAACAGAATCGTGTGAGTTGGCTTCTTGTACAAAAAGAAAGCAATCGGGCTTGCAAAGTGACAGGTTGTGCCAGGATAGGAATGACGTCCACATTACGAAATTTAACGCCGTGGTAGTCTGGATCGAGAAACGAAAATTTACAACCCTTGTGTCAGACAGGGCTTGCCGCGATATAATGGCGATTGCAGATTAATGGTAAGGTTGAGCCATTTGGATGGTGTTGTGTTTTGTTTAGAAAAAAAGTCACGGCTGTTCCGTTGGTTGTGGATATTTTGTGAATTGGGTAGGCGGCGCAAGGTCGGTTTTCTTCCCTTGTGAACGATTTATGATTTATGATCAATAATTGCATGTTTTTATATCGTGATAAAGGACTGTTACCAAACAATGAGTGATTTGCCAATAGCCAATGCAGCCAAGCCGTCCGACGAGCCAGTGATTGTGCTCGAGGCGGGTCGAGCCGATTTAAATTACTGGGGTGACCTGTGGCGTTACCGGGAGCTTTTTTTGATTCTGGCCTGGCGTGACCTTTCGGTGCGCTACAAGCAAACCGTCATTGGCGTTACTTGGGCCATCATCCGGCCTTTCCTGACGATGGTTGTCTTTACGATTATCTTCGGCCGGGTAGCCAACTTGCCCAGTGACGGCAACGCGCCTTATGCACTGCTGGTCTTTGCCGCCATGCTTCCATGGACTCTGTTCGCCACATCTCTGGGTGACGCTTCCAACAGCCTGATTGGCAATGCCAATTTGATCAGCAAGGTCTATTTTCCTCGACTGATCGTACCAACAGCAACCATTGTGACCGCTTTTGTGGATTTTCTAATCAGCCTTGTTATCTTGCTGGCGCTGATGCTCTATTATCGCTTTACGCCTGGTTGGAACCTGCTGCTGCTGCCAGCGTTTATGTTGTTAGCCTTATTGGCAAGTTTAGGCCCCGGCTTGTGGATCACGGCCCTGAACGTCAAGTACCGGGATTTCCGTTATGTCATCCCCTTCATTACGCAGTTTGGCCTGTATGTCTCACCGGTCGGTTTCAGCAGCAGCGTCGTCCCGGCCGCTTGGCGCTTGCTCTACAGCCTGAACCCGATGGTGGGCGTGATTGACGGTTTCCGCTGGTGCATCCTGGGCGGCAGCAGTCCAATCTACTGGCCAGGCTTCGCGCTCAGCCTGCTGGTGGTGGCCTTCTTCCTGTGGCTGGGCGTCAGCCAGTTTCGTAAGATGGAAAAAACGTTCGCGGATATGATTTAGCTATGTCTGATATCATCATTACAGCCGAAAACCTCGGCAAAAAATACACCATTGGCCACCAGCGTAAAAACGCCGGCTATAAGTCGCTGCGCGATGAATTGTCTCAGAACGCCCGCGGACTATTTCGCAAGACAAGCGAGCTGCTGCGCGGCAAAGACCTGATTCAGGGTGATACCCAGGAGGATTTCTGGGCGCTCAAAGATGTCAGTTTTAAGATCCGGCGCGGCGAGGCGGTCGGTATCATCGGGCGCAACGGCGCGGGCAAGAGCACGCTTTTAAAAGTTTTGAGCCGCATCACCGAGCCTAGCGCCGGGCGAGTGACCATCATGGGTCGCGTGGCCAGCCTGCTGGAGGTTGGCACCGGTTTTCACCCCGAACTGACCGGGCGCGAGAATATCTACTTGAACGGCGCCATCCTGGGCATGGGGCGTGAGGAGATCAAACGCAAATTCGATGAGATCGTGGCCTTTGCCGAGGTGGAGAAGTTTCTGGATACGCCGGTTAAGCGTTACTCCAGCGGTATGTATGTACGTCTGGCCTTCTCTGTGGCAGCGCATTTGGAGCCGGAAATCCTTGTGGTGGATGAAGTGCTGGCGGTGGGGGATGCTGAATTCCAAAAGAAGTGTTTGGGTAAAATGGGAGTTGTAGCGAAGGAAGGGCGGACAGTTTTGTTCGTCAGTCATAATATGGCGGCGATAGGAAGGCTTTGTCCCCGATGTTTCCTTTTGAATAAAGGACAAATAACAAGTGAAGGATACACCAAGCAGGTTATTGATAAATATCTTTCTGACGAGGATTCGACTGAAGGAGATCTCAAATTTCAACCTGACACGCGAAAGTCAGTGCAAGTACTACGTATCAGGTTGCTTGATGATCATGATAGAATATCCCTTTCACTTGATCGGATGCGTCCCTTCCGATTGGCCATCGAGATTGTAGCACACGAAGATGCATCAAATGGTGAAATTGGAGTTAGTCTCGAAACAATCGACGGTGTACGGATTTGTGATTCAGTTAGTGCAGATGAGATGGAACGGTTCATTCTTTTTAAGGCTGGAAAGACTTACTTAGCCCAGGTGGAGTTTCCAGGTGGATTACTTAATGCAGGTAG
>CAIYZZ010000102.1 GCA_903930805.1 uncultured Rhodocyclaceae bacterium
ATGAAACTGGAAGAAGTTTTTGCCCAGATTTATGGTGATACCGATTCGGAATATAATCCAATGAATGCCGGCCGACTGATGGGTAACCACTTTGCCACGCGAAGCCTTGACGAAAACGGAAACTGGAAAGATCTTACCGCACAGAAAAATTCATCAGCAGACATCTCCCCCACTGCCGGTCAAATGCCCCGTTTGCTTGGACTTGCATTAACATCTAAATTATTTCGTAAAAATCCTGCCCTGGCACATTTATCCAGGATTTCAAAAAATGGTGATGAAGTCGCTTTTGGAACAATTGGCGATGCAAGTACAACCGAAGGCCATTTCTGGGAAACAATAAATGCAGCTGGTGTTATGCAGGTACCAATGGCATTGTCAGTTTGGGACGATGGCTTTGGAATTTCGGTACCGAGCATTCTGCAAACCACGAAAGAGAGAGCCGGCGCGCAGTATCTGTCCTACCTGTCTCAGCGTGTTCGGGGCGCCATGCTCGACGGACTGCGCGACATGGATCCCGCCCCCAGACCCGTGCGTCGCGCCATGCGTGCCGTGGAGCACGCGATCAATCAACTCGGCCATCAGCTGGGAAGGTCGCCGAACGAAGAAGAGGTTGCTCTGTGGCTGGGGATGCCGCTGAAGGAATATCAACGACTGCTGCAGGATGCGCACGGCTACGCGCCGCTTTCCATAGAAGACTTTGACGACAGGGATTCACCGGCGGAGTATCTCAAGTGGTGCATGAACAACAACTCCGATCCTCTCGCCGCACTCGAGCGGCGCGCTTTCCAGCAGCAGTTGCTGATCGCCATCAGCGATTTATCCGAGCGCGAGAACGAGGTGATGACGCTTCACTATGTCGAAGACTTGACCATGGTGCGCATCGGCCGGCGCTTGGGTCTGACCGAGGGAAGAATCAGTCAGATTCACTCGCAAGCGACGGCAAAGCTGCGCGCCACGGTGATGGGCGCCGAAGCCACCGCCTCGCTGCTGGCGCCGCGACGACGCCCGCGTGCGCTTCAGACGCAGTAAGCCAGCAGGAGATCTGATGCAAGCTTTCGTGCGGGTTCATCGCGTATAACTCGCCGACGAAATCATTTTCGCGCCAGCAATGCCTTTTGGCGGGCTCTATATTCCGCTCTTGTAATCAGCCTTTTTGCATACAGTCGCTTCAATTCCTTGAGCTTGTCGTCGCGCGACTTAGGCGGAGCGACGACCGCGTCGGCGTCGGCTTCGGACTCGAGCACCATCGCAGGAGCGGGGTGGGCATCGGCTACCGCCTTGGCCACCGCCACTTCCTTTTCCAGGCTCTCCACTTCAATGCGCCTTTTCTGTTCCGCCTTTCGATTGGCTTCAGCAATTCTGGCCTGCTCGAGCTTCAATTCGAGCGGCCTGACCTCGTTTTCCTCGACCTCGGTGGCCATGGCCATGTTTCTGGATCTGAGTTGCTCCAGGTGGATGCGCGCACTGCGCGAGTCTTGCTTGCGAACATAAGCGAGTACCAGGTTGTAGTAAGCCTGCCAATAGTCTGCCTTCTTCTCGATCGCACTGATGAAGGTGGATATCGCGGCGTCGAATTGACCGGTCGCCAACAGGCAACGCCCCAGCTCGTTTTGCGCCTCCAAGTAGTCCTGCTTGATCAGGAGAGCCAGTCGATATTGCGCTATCGCGTCGGCGCAGCGCTCCTGTTTCTGTAGAGCATAGCCATTGACAAAAAGCCAGGCAGCTTCATTGTCCTTCGACTTGAGCCGCATCCTGGCCAACTCCCGCATACCATCCCAATCCTGCTCCTGCTCGAGTTTGTCGATCGCCCTCTTGTCGCCAGAGGACAAGCCGCCCGCGGGGATGGAAAAGTAAAGAAACGCATGACCGGTGGCCGGCA
>CAIYZZ010000103.1 GCA_903930805.1 uncultured Rhodocyclaceae bacterium
GCGTAAAAACACCGAACGGGAGCTGAAAAAATCCACCGCCGCCGCCGAAGCCGCCAACCGTGCCAAGAGCGATTTTCTGGCCAACATGAGCCATGAAATCCGCACTCCGATGAACGGCATCATCGGCATGGGCCAGCTATTGGCCGACACACCCCTCACCGCAGAACAACGCCATTTCGCGCAAACGATCGGCAGTTCGGCCGAGGCGCTGCTCGCCATCATCAACGACATTCTCGACTTCTCGAAAATTGAAGCGCAGAAACTCGACATCGAGGCACTCGACTTCGACTTGCGCTCCATGATCGACGACTTTGCCGACCTATTTTCCTGGCGCGCCGCCGAAAAGGGCCTGGAGTTTCACTGCTTGGTCGCGCCGGATGTACCGACACACCTGGTCGGCGATCCCGGCCGCCTGCGCCAGGTACTGACCAATTTTGTCGGCAATGCCATCAAATTCACCGAGGAGGGCGAAATTGTCGTGCGCGTTGGTCTGGCCAATCGTTTTGCAAAGGAAAACGATAACGCACCGCTGTTGCGCTTCGAGGTCGGCGACACCGGCATCGGCATTCCGGCCGACAAGCAAGGCAAGCTGTTTGCAGCGTTCACTCAGGTCGATGGTTCGACCAGCCGCAAATACGGCGGTACAGGACTCGGGCTGGCCATCAGCAAACAACTGGCCGAACTGATGGGGGGCACAGTCGGCCTGTCGAGTACGACGGGGCACGGTTCGACGTTCTGGTTTTCTGCATGCCTGAAACTCTCGCATGCCCCGCCACAGGAAGCCCCCGCCCCCCTTTCCCCCGAGGCACGCACACGCTTGCGCGTGCTGGCGGTCGACGACACGGCAACGGCGCGTGAAATTCTCTCGATACAACTTACGCGCCTCGGCTTTCATCACGAACTCGCCACCGGTGGCGCAGAGGCCCTCGCCACCTTGCGCACGGCCCACGCTGCCGGCCAGGCATTCGACATCGCCATCATCGACAAGCTGATGCCGGAAATGGACGGTGAGACACTCGGCCGTGCGATCCGCGCCGATGCCAATCTCGCCGCGACGCACATGATTCTCATCACCGCCTCGCCACTGCCCGGTGATGCCAGTCGCGCTGAAGCCGAAGGTTTTTCCGCCTACCTCACCAAGCCGGTAGGTGAACAGCAGTTGCTCAACACCCTTGCCGCCGTACTGGCCCCAAAACCCGCCGGCAATGCCACGCCCATTCTCACCAGCAACAACACGCCACAACCGATCACACCATCCAACACACGGAACGCACGCATCCTCGTCACCGAGGACAACCGCGTTAACCAGGTCGTTGCGCAGGGATTGCTGAAATCGCTGGGCTTCACTCAGGTCGATATCGCCAACAACGGGCGCGAAGCGCTGGACACGCTGGCAACTCGTCACTACGACCTGGTATTGATGGATTGCCAGATGCCGGTCATGGATGGTTTCGAAGCCACTACCGCACTGCGCGCGCGCGGCGACCGGGTTCCGGTAATCGCGATGACGGCCAACGCCATGCAGGGTGATCGTGAAGCTTGCCTCGCCGTTGGCATGGACGACTATATTGCCAAGCCGATGACGCGCGACCAACTCGAAACAGTGCTGACGCGCTGGCTACCAACGGCATGAAACGCCGCCAACTCGTCAAAGCGCTTGCCGCCACCGGCCTGCTCGCAAAATACGGCACGGTGGGCGGCCTCATGGGCTTCATGCAGCGTGCGCTAGCCAATGGCAACAACCCCGTGCCCGCCGGGCTGCACCAACTGAAAGGACAGGTCACCGTGAATGGCCAGCCGGCGCACGCAGGCCAACTCATCAGGCCCGGCGACACCGTCGTGACAGCGGGAGACGGTGAAGCCATCTATGTAATCGGCCAGGATGCATTTTTGCAGCGGAGCGGCAGCACGGTAAGTTTCGGTCACACCGCAGCCGACTTCATGCGCATCGTCCGGGGGCGCATCCTCTCAGTATTTGGCAAGGGCGAGCGCGAAATAAAATTCACCACCGCCACCATCGGCATTCGCGGCACGGCCTGTTACATCGAAGAAGGAATACAAAAAGTCGGTGCTGGCGGGACGGCAAGCGACACGGCACCAACCTATTTTTGCCTCTGCTACGGCGAGGCAAAGGTCATCCCGACTGCGGCCCCGGAACAATCGGAGACCTTGCTCACCACCCACCACGATCACCCGATCTACATTTCCAACGACATGAATATGCCGTCCACGATGGTGACCGCGTCGGTCATCAACCACACCGACATCGAACTGATCCTTCTGGAAAACATGGTGGGACGCTGGCCGCCGTTCTACGGCCAGATCCAGGCCGGGGGTCACTACTGACTCTGCGTCAGATCATGCAGTGGCGGTGCGACCTTCAGCACCTCTTCCATGGTTGTCAGTCCCGCCGCCACCTTGCGCGCACCGGCAATGCGCAGCGGCTGCATGCCAGCCTTGTTGGCGCGCTCGCGAAACTGCACCAGATCGGTATGTGCCGACACCATCGATTTCAAATCGAGGGTCATCGGCATGATTTCGTAAAGCCCCAGGCGTCCCATGTAACCGGTCATGCGGCATTCGAGGCAGCCGACCGGATGGTAGAGCTGGGTCGGTTTCTTCGATTTCCACGGCGCCACCATGCCCTGCCAGAGCACCTCGTCTTCAGTGCGCAGTCCACCCGCTTTCTTGCAGTGCGGACAAAGCGTGCGCACCAGGCGCTGCGCCATGACGCCCAGCACGGTCGATTGAATCAGATAGGGCGGCACGCCAAGATCTAATAAACGGGTAATCGCCGTCGGCGCGTCGTTGGTGTGCAAGGTGGACAACACCAGATGGCCGGTGAGCGCGGCCTGCACCGCCATCTCGGCCGTCTCGATGTCGCGGATTTCGCCAACCATGATGATGTCCGGGTCCTGCCGCATCAGCGCGCGGATGCCTGTGGCGAAATTCATGCCGATATCCGCCACCACCTGCACTTGGTTGAAAGCCGGCTCGATCATCTCGATCGGGTCTTCCAGCGTGCAGACATTGACCTCCTCGGTCGCCAGTTGCTTGAGGGTTGAATACAGCGTGGTGGTCTTGCCGGAACCGGTTGGCCCGGTAACCAGGATGATGCCATTGGGCTGGGTCGTCATGCCTTGCCAGCGTGCGCTATCTTCGGTAGAAAAACCCAGATCGGCAAAATCCCGCAGTAGCACGTCGGGGTCGAAGATACGCATCACCAGCTTTTCGCCAAAGGCGGTCGGCAGAGTCGACAGGCGTAACTCGATCTCCTGGCCGTCGGGCGAGCGCGTCTTGATGCGGCCATCCTGTGGACGGCGCTTCTCAACCACGTCCATGCGGCCGAGAATCTTGATGCGACTGGTCATCGCATTCAGCACCGCCATGGGGATCTGATAGACCTGATGGAGCACGCCGTCGATGCGGAAGCGCACCACGCCCATGTCGCGGCGCGGCTCGACGTGAATATCCGAAGCGCGTTGCTCGAAAGCATACAGCCAGAGCCAGTCGACAATCATCACCACGTGTTGGTCGTTGGCATCGAGCGAAGCCTTGCCCTTGCCCAGTTCGACTAACTGCTCGAAACTGTTGATGCCCGTACGGGCAACGTCGCCGCGCTTCAAGGCCGCCTTCACCGACTTCGCCATGTTGAAGAACTCGACCTGGTAACGGGCGATGTCTTCTGGATTGGCGATGACAAGACGAATGTCCTTCTTCAGAATCGGCTTGAGCTCAGCCTCCCAGCCACGGATGAACGGCTCGGCCGTGGCCACCACCACTTCGTTCGCTCGCACCTCCACCGGCAGAATGCGGAAGCGCGTCGCGTAGGCGCTGCTCATCACGTCGGTAACCGCACTCAAATTTACCTTGAGTGGATCGATATGGTAGTAGGGCAGTTCCGACCACTCGGCCAGCCACTCGGTCAGCGCATCGAGATCGAGCACGTGATGCGGCGGCTCGACCGATTTCCAGCGTTGTTCGGCAATGACGATCAGCGGATGCCGCTCGCCGCGGTAATAACGGCGCTCCTGACGAAATGCCTCGGCTTCTGCACACGGCACCTTGCCCGCCTCGATCAACGCATCGACGAGTTCCAGCAGGGTGAGGCGGTGCTCATTGGCATGAGCAGCAGAAGGAGAGTTCATGAAACGCAACTATACCGATAAAAGTCGGCACTGGCGGGACGCCGCCAACATGGGGACATCTATTCGACGATCTTGTTGATGGGCAGTTCGATGATGCCGCGCGCTCCGGCTTGGTAAAGCCGGGGGATGAGTTCGCGCACGAGCTTTTCTTCCACCACCGTACTGAGCTCCACCCAAGCGGGATCCGCCAGGGTCGAAAGCGTGGGTGTGGCGAACGCCGGCAAGATGCCCAGCACGCCATCCAGATTGGTGCGGGGAACATTCATCGACAGTAGCACCCGGGTGGCGGCGGCGATGGCACCCTTGAGCAGCATGAGCAGACGATCAATCTTGCCCTGCTTCCACGCATCGGCCAGCGACTGGTGGTTGGCGATGAAGCGCGGCGTGCTCTCCAGCACGACGTGCAGCACCTTGA
>CAIYZZ010000104.1 GCA_903930805.1 uncultured Rhodocyclaceae bacterium
GAACTGGAGCGTCAAATCGAAGAGGAGTTGGCGCACTGGAACCGCATCAAGACCTCGCGGCGCGTAGAAGACTGGATCGAATACCTGCACAAGTATCCGAACGGCCGCTTCAGCGAGATCGCCCAGGCCAGGTTGAACCGGCTGCTGGCCACCCAGGAAAAACGCCAGAACTCCGGCGCAGCGAAGCCTAAAGAAGGCGGCGCAAGCCGGGAGTCCGCAGACTTGAAAGAGGGCGAAGCCTTCGTGCCCGCCGAGACGCTCGCGGCGGTTTCCCATAACCCTTATTCGGCCGGCCGCTTCCCGCTCGGGCGCAAGTTCACCGTCGGGGATTTCTACATACTGCGCAACAGCGATCTGCTCACCGGTGTCGTTGAGAATACTTTTCGGAATCGCGTCACACGGGTGGATGAGGATAACGACCGCGTCGAGATGAATCACGGCAAGTTGGTGTTCGACCTGATGGGCAATACGGTCGAGTACCGCGACAACAAGGCCGACGTGCCGCAACAGTTCTTTCCCGTCGAGTTGCAGGTGGGCAAGCGTTGGACATCGCTCAACAGCGTGGAGCTCAAAAGTGGTCGCCATGCCGGCGATACGAAGCGGGTCGAGATGGATGTGCGCATTCAGGCGCGGGAAATAATTCGCGTTCCGGCAGGAGAATTCAACGCTTTTCGCATCGAGGCCAGTGGCTGGTCGATCGGCATGGGGAACTCGACGAAAATCGAGGTCAAGCTCTGGGTTGTACCGGGCATCAACATGTTCGTCCGCCGGGAACTGATCAAGCGGCGCGGAAGCCGCCTCATCGAATCAAGGCTGACCGAACTCGTCGCCATTCGTCAGGCGGCTTCTGGACTAACGGAGTAGTGCATGTTAACTGGATGCTATATCGAAAGCATGCGGCAAACGCCAGCAAGGCTGCAAGGGCGGCAGAAGGACAAACCCTATAAAACCCAACGGCCTTTCTCGAAGGCCGCCAGGCTCACAATCTCTTGAATGGGTTCCCTGCTGTGCCGCCCGTAAGAACCGGGTTTCAGTGTGGCCCGTTTCCAGCCGCTTCAGGTCCGTTCGCTTGGAACGCTCACAACGGCGGCGTTTCAGTTGCAGGCCTCGGTGTTGATGGTTTCTCTACGAGGCAGGCACCGCAGGTAATTCTGTGACGTGACGTTTGGTTTTCTGCTGGGTTAAATATCACGTGCTGTTGTTTCGTTTAACGGGCATGCATACGGAAAGTTAACCGCCATTACGCAAAATTGTTTGCGGCCCCGGCTGGCCTGACTGGATGCGCTGAATCCGGGGTGGCACCGCCTTGTTGTAGGCGAGTCAGGGATAGGGCCGGAGGCTTTATCCCGATCGACCAGGCGGTGCCGGGAAAATCATACTGCTAATGCATCATGCTGCTGCAGCTTGAAAATGAAAAAAGCCGCTCACGGCGGCCCCTCAATAACGGCAAACGACCCTGCTCAATCAGAGATCGTCGTCGTATTCCTGATCCTGTTTGGGTTCCAAAAAGTCTTCACATTCCATTTCTTCATTTCTCCTGTTTCCTATCGATGCGTGACTATCATGCCCCCGAATCGTTACATCGGGATGACAGTCCTTACGCGACACTAACAACGGCAAAATCCATGAATAGAGTTGACAGGTGTCCAAACGCACACTAGCATGGTGACCATATGACCACCAAGTGCAAGGAGCCCAAAATGCCTCCATCTGACACCATTCGCGACACCGAATATCTCGATCGACTGCGTGACTATTACGCCGACGCTCGGCGGATCAAGCCGTCGCCATCGGACTTGCCGGACAGAGGCTTACCGGCCCGAATCCACGCTTGAATCTCTGTGTCCTTGAACTTGCCCATATTGCCCTCGTCGTGTGTAGCTAGAAAACATTTCCGTCCCATTGGCGAGCAGAGAAAAGAATAGCTACTCACCTAGCTACACGCAATATAGCGGATGCCACGATACAGCGCAAGACGACAGAAAACAAAAAAGCCCGTATTTAACGGGCTTTCGAGCGGGTTATGAGACAACCCTAGACGGCGCGATAGTTCACTTTAGCTGCTCGTAGAGTAGTCCAATGATCTTGCGTGCAGTTTCTGAATTGTCGGCTCCGCCTTCACGTGTGAGGATGCGCAATTTGCTGTCACTTCCCTCTGCGGCAACATGGATGCGGTATTGGGCTTTCGTGTCGATGTCCGACTTGCCGCCCTTCCAGAAAGCCAACTTGGACATCCAGCCATCGCCCTGTTTCTTGCGGTTATCGATCTCGGGATCGATGTAACGCACGAAATAGAGCCCTTGGACACGATCACGATCCTCGACGGTAAATCCAACGCGATCAAGGGCAAGCCCAACGCGACGCCAGGCGCGGTCAAAGGGTTCCTGCAGGGTCAGCGCTCCGGCACCGTCGGCGGCACGCGTCAGTTTGGCGCGGTCCTGCTTCGACTCCACTGCCATCAGCGACTTGGCGCGGGTCTCGTCGGTACCCAGGCGCACCATCAGGCGACGCAGCATTTCAGCTTCGAGATCGGGCTCGGCAGGACGTGGCTGCCACTTGGTTTCCGATTTTCCCTCATTGACGTAAATTTCATACATGCCGCGATGGCTGATATAGATCTCTGTGGTTCCAGGTTCTGCACCTTTTTCAAGGCGAGTGCGAAACTTGTCGCGCTCCGCCGTCGAATACAGGCTATCAAACACCTTGCCGAGCGTCCCGCGGATAATGTCCTGCGGCAACTTGGCACGATTTTCGGCCCAGTCGGTTTCCATAACGCCTGCCTCGGGCAACTCGACATCGACGATGAAACCCGTCTCCTGCCAGAATTCCTTGATCGTGGGCCACAGTTTATCGGGTGCCCCTGCCGCCACCAGCCAGCGTTGCGAACCTGCACGCTCGACACGCATTTTGTCGATATTCGGCAGCACTACAGGCCCGGTTGACGCCGCCGCAGCACCAGCACCGGCACGTTCGCCCGCATAGGCAGAAAAAGTGGCACTGCCTTTCGGGCTGACATCCGGCACGACATAGCGATCATCACGCGTCGGTTGCGTCAAATCGGGCGGCACTTCGAGTGTAGGCAGTTTGCCGGCCGACTTGTATTCGATCTTTTTCGACTCGGGCAGGATGTTGCCCGAACAGGCGGAAACCAACACGGCGGCGACGGCAGCCGTCAACATGGACAATCGATACGGAATAAGTTTCATCTTCTCTGATTCAGACATTGATACCAACCTCGCGCATGGCGGACAGCACGCGCTCGTGATATTCGGGTGAAAGCGTCGTGAGCGGCAGACGCAACGCATCATTAACCAGTCCCATGCGGGCGCAAGCCCACTTCACGGGAATCGGGTTGGCTTCACAAAACAGGTGCTTGTGCAGGCCGAGCAAATTGGCATTGATCTCGCGCGCAATCTTCACGTCGCCGGCAAGGCCCGCGAGGATCATCGCATGCATCAACTTGGGCGCCACGTTCGCCGTCACGGAAATCGTGCCATGCCCTCCCAGCAACACCAGGGCAAGCGCCGTGGCGTCGTCACCGCTATAGATGGCAAATCCCGGCGGGGCACGCTTGATCAGGTCGGTACCGCGCTCGAGGTTCCCGGTGGCGTCCTTGATGCCGACGACACCGGGAACTTTGGCAAGCCGCAGCACAGTGTCGTTGCTCATGTCGGCGACCGTGCGTCCCGGCACGTTGTAGAGAATCAGCGGCAGGTCGACTGCTTCGGCAATCGCCTTGAAGTGACGGTAGAGCCCTTCCTGCGTCGGCTTGTTGTAATAGGGCACGACCGACAGATGGGCAGTCGAGCCGGCAGCCTTGGCACACTGCGCAAGTTCGATCGCCTCACTAGTGGAATTGGCACCGGTACCGGCAATCACCGGGATACGGCCGGCGACATGCTCGACAGTGGCACGAATCAGCGCGCAATGTTCGTCCATATCGACCGTCGGCGATTCGCCGGTGGTGCCAACCACGACAACCGCGTCAGAACCTTCGGTGATATGCCAGTCGAGCAGGCGGCACAAAGCCGGCAGGTCGAGCGAGCCATCCTCATTCATGGGGGTAACGATGGCGGGTATGGAGCCTTGGATCATCGGTGATCTCATTTTATAAAAGTTCGGATTTTAACGGATGTACCCACCGAACCCGGTGGGCGGGAGTGTAAGTGAAGGTTACAACTGAACGTTACAACTCGGCCAGCGCCTTGATATGCGCCGCCACACTGCGCGCCAGCGGCGACATCACATAGCCGCCTTCCAGCATCGACACGATGCGCCCTTGTGCCGTTTCCTTCGCTACCTGCAGCAACTGTTCGGTCACCCAGGCGTAATCGGATTCCAGTAGCCCCAGATTACCCATGTCGTCCTCGTAATGGGCATCGAAACCGGCCGAGATAAAGATCATCTCGGGCGCGAACTCACGCAGACGCGGCATCCAGATTTCTGTAACCACCTCGCGAAACGCATCGCCGCGCGAGCGCGCCGGCATCGGCACATTGCACATGTTGGGGGCTGGTTCGTCGTCACCACTGTATGGGTAAAACGGATGCTGGAAGATGCTCACCATCAGCGTGCGCATATCGTTTTCGAGAATGTTCTCGGTACCATTACCGTGGTGCACGTCGAAATCGACCACCGCCACCCGCTTGAGTCCCCAGGCCGCCAACGCGTGTCGGGCCGCCACGACAATGTTGTTGAAGAAACAGAAACCCATTGAGCGGGCATACTCGGCGTGGTGGCCGGGCGGACGCACCGCGCAGAAAGCGCTCGGCACTTCCTTGCGCATCACCAGATCAGTCGCCAGCACACCGGCACCCGCCGCGCGCAAGGCGGCCTTCAAAGTACCCGGACTCATCGCCGTGTCTGGATCAAGGTGGTAAATGCCACGCTCGGGCGCACTGGCATAGATCATGTCGATATAGCTCTGCGGATGCGCACGCAACAGATGCTCCATCTCGGCGACCGGGGCATCGTGGAAGGAAAGGTAAATATCGAGGCCAGCAGCGATCAATCGATCCTGGATGGCACCTAGCCGGTCCGGGCATTCGGGGTGATGCGACCCCATGTCATGCAGCAGGCAATCACGGTGGGTAATAAAGGCGATGGTCATGGCGTCACAAAATTATTACAGGGAAGGCTTCGCTTACAATCTACCAAAAGCCGCATTATGACCTTTTCGAGAAAATTTTTCTCATGGCCCCAACGCACAAAAATACCGCGCTCACACCGGTGCTCGCCGCCGCCGGCGCGATCATCCTCGGCAAGGAACACCAGTTGCGCCTGGCGCTCTCCTGCCTGCTGGCGCGCGGCCACCTGCTGATCGAAGATTTGCCGGGCGTCGGCAAGACCATGCTGGCGCATACGCTCGCCCGCCTGCTTGGGCTGGATTTCCAGCGCATCCAGTTCACCAGCGACATGCTGCCGGCCGACATCCTCGGCATCTCTGTGTTCGACCGCGAGCGCGGCGATTTCCGCTTTCACCCCGGCCCTATCTTCACGCAGGTCGTGCTCGCCGACGAGATCAACCGCGCCACGCCTAAGGCGCAAAGCGCGCTGCTTGAGGCGATGGAAGAACGGCAAGTTACGATCGAAGGTGCAACGCGCCCACTGCCACAACCGTTTTTCGTCATCGCCACACAGAATCCTTCGCACCAGATCGGCACCTTCCCGCTACCCGAATCACAGCTGGATCGCTTCCTGATGCGCATCGAACTCGGCTACCCCGACCGCGCCGCCGAGCGTGCCCTGTTCGAAGGCCGCGATCGCCGCGCCTTGCTCGCCGAAACCGCACCGCTGCTGTTGCCCGACATCCTGATTGCCGAACAGGCGCGTGCCGCCAAGCTGCATGTCGCCGCGCCACTCTTTGATTATGTACAGGCGCTGGTCACTCATACCCGCAACGCGCCAGACTGGAAAACCGGCCTGTCACCGCGCGCCGGACTCGGCCTGATTGCTGCCGCACGCGCCTGGGCGCTGCTTGATGGCCGCGATCATGTGCTGCCCGAAGATGTGCAGGCGGTATTACCGGCCGTCGCCATACATCGTCTGTCCGCCTCCGGCGATCAACGCAGCGCCGCCGAAATCGCCAAAGCCCTGATCGAAGCCGTCCCGCTGCCCTAGCCCCACATTCACACTTCAGTCATGCTGTTGGCGCTACGCCGTAATCTTTACGACCGCTTCACCACCTGGGCCCTGCGCGTGCGTTCACCCGAACCGGTGCCGGTCATGCTCAGCCAGCGCCGCGTCTATGTGTTGCCGACACGCGCTGGCCTGCTATACGCCATTTCGCTCATTGTCATATTGATCGGGGCCATCAACTACAACCTGAGTCTCGGCTACGGCCTGGTTTTCCTGCTGGCCGGACTCGGCGTCACCACCATCCTGCACACCTTCCGCAACCTCGCCGGCCTTTCCATCACCATCGGCGCCTGCGCCCCCGTATTTGTCGGCGATACCGCACGTTTCCCGCTCATCCTGCATAACGCCGACGGCCGCTCGCGCCACCTGATCCGTGGCTCCTTGCCCGGGCAGATGACCATCACCACGGACGTACCCGCCGCCGGCAGCGCGCGTACCCTCCTGCCTCTGCCCGCAACGCAACGCGGCTGGCTCGCCATGCCGCGCGCCACACTGGCAACCATCTGGCCCCTCGGATTAATACGGGCATGGAGCTACACCGTGCCGGCGCTGACTTGCCTGATCTATCCCAAGCCCGCAGATGCCGTCCCGCCAGCACCGACTTTTGGCGACCTGCAAGGCGGCAGCCTGCCCAGTGATACGGGCGACGAAGATTTTGCCGGGCTGCGCCGCCACCAGCCGAGCGACCCGCCACATCATGTCGCCTGGAAGGCAGTTGCACGTCAGGGCCCGCAAGCGGCGCTGCAGACCAAACAATTTTCCGGCACTGCCGCCCCCGCCCTCTGGTTCGACTGGGCAACGCTACCCGGCATGGATATCGAAAAACGCCTGTCGGTACTGACCCGCTGGGTGCTTGACGCCGAAACCGCCGGGCTGAGTTGGGGCCTGCGCCTACCGGGCGAAGAAATTCCCCTGGCCCATGGCCCGGATCACACTCACGCCTGTCTCAAGGCGCTCGCGCTGTATGGCCAGTAAGCCTGCCCCGATAACGCATCCGCTCACACTGATACAGACCTGGTGGCTGCTCGCCACAGGGCTGGCAGCCTTCGCCCCGCTGACACCACAGGTGCCCCTCTGGCTATCCGCCGTTACCGGCGCGGCCTTTCTCTGGCGCATCGTACTGGCGTGGTGGTGCCAATCATTGCCGACGCGCTGGGTGCTGATTTTCGTCACTTTCGCCGGTGCAGCCGGGGTCTTCATCCAGTACCGCACCTTGTTCGGCCAACAGGCCGGCGTCGCACTGCTGCTCATCTTTCTCGCCCTGAAACAACTCGAGGCACGTGCGCCACGCGATGGTCTCGCGATTGTCCTGCTCGCCTACTTCCTCACGCTCGCGCAGTTCTTCGAAAACCAGTCGATCCCCGTGGCCGCCACCATGATCGGCACGCTCATCGTCACCACGGCCGCACTCGCCAGCCTCACCGATAGTCAGGCGCGCCCTGTTGCTTTGATCAGATTGGCCGGCATGATGCTGGCGCAGGCGCTGCCTTTCATGCTGATCCTGTTCATCCTGTTCCCACGGGTCTCCGGCCCGCTCTGGGGTCTGCCGGTAGATGCGTATAGCAGCCTCAGCGGACTCTCCGACAACATGTCGCCCGGTGCGATCAACAACCTGATCCAGTCCGATGCCATTGCCTTCCGCGTCAAGTTCGACGCTACCGTTCCGCCCAGGAAGGAGCTCTACTGGCGCGGCCCGGTGTTCGCCCGACTGGATGGTCGCACCTGGCGTCCCGGCATCCGTGGGGTCATCGTCAGCATGCCCAAGCCGCCGCCGACCACCGGCCCGACGTATGCCTATACCGTCACACTGGAACCGCACAACAAGCCCTGGTTGTTCGCACTCGAGTTCCCCAGCACCCTGCCTCCCGATGCCATCGCCACTGCCGATTTCCAGCTCCACAGCAAGAAGCCGGTACGCGAACGCAAGCGCTACGCAATGATCTCGCGGCCCGAGTTGCCCTATCACCCTGAAAATCTCAATGTCCTGGCCGAAGCCCTGCGGCTACCGGCCAGCGACAATCCGCGCACGACGGCGCTCGGCAAGCGCTGGCAGGCCGAAGGCGGCACCGACCAACAGCGCATGCAGCACGCCATCGGATTCATGCGCGACCAGCGACTACTGTATACCCTGCAACCGCCGTTGATGAGCACGCACGTCGCCGACGAATTTCTCTTCGACTACCAGCGCGGTTTTTGCGAACACTTCTCGGCGGCTTTCGTCGTATTGATGCGTGCCGCTGGCGTGCCGGCCCGCGTCGTCACCGGCTATCAGGGCGGCGAGCACAATCCCGTCGACGACACCTGGGTGATCCGCCAATCCGACGCCCATGCCTGGGCCGAAGTCTGGCTGGAGGGGCGCGGTTGGATCCGTGTCGACCCCACGGCGACCAGCGTGCCGGCGCGCATTGAGCAGAACCTTGCCGCTGCCGTGCCGGCCGGCGAGCCCCTGCCCTTCCTCGCACGCGCCGGCTACGAGTGGCTGCGTGAAATGCGCTTTCGCTGGTGGGCCATCAACAATTCATGGAACCAGTGGGTGCTCGGCTACGACCCGCAGCGGCAGCGCGAGTTTCTCGAAAAACTCGGTATGAGCTCACCCGACTGGGGCAAGATGACCGCCACCCTGGCGGTGCTGTGCGGCAGCCTGCTGCTGACGCTCAGCGCCTGGATGCTCTACCGCCGGCCACGTCTGGATCCCGTTGAGCGCGAGTGGCGCAAGCTCTCACGCCGTCTCGGCAAGCGGGGCTTGTCACGCCAGACCTGGGAAGGCCCACGCGATTACGCACACCGCATCGCACAGGCGCAACCCGCGAATGCGGGCGAAATTGGCCGCATCGCTGCGCTTTATATCGGGTTGCGCTACGGTAGGCTGTCACCTCGCCTGATCGACGCACTGCGCCGCCAAGTCGCGGCCTTCAAACCATGAAACGCATCACCATTGCCCTGCTTGTCCTGTTTGCCTTGAATACGCATGTCGCCTGCGCCACCGGCTATGCAGAACGCGACGACGTCCATGCCTTCATCGCCGACATGCAGGCGCGCCACGGCATCGACGCCGACCGCCTCGCCGCGCAATTTGCCAGAACCCGCCCGATCCCGGCGGTCCTGAAAGCCATCGCGCCACCGGTCGATCCAGGCATTCGTTCCTGGGATACTTATCGCCAACGCTTCATCGAACCACGCCGCATTGCCGCCGGTCTCGACTTCTGGCGCAAGCATCAGGCCAAGCTGGAGCAAGCGCAAACGCTCACCGGCGTGCCCGCCGAAATCATCGTCGCCATCATCGGCATCGAAACCTTCTACGGCAAGCATCTTGGCCGCTTCGACACCTTCGCCGCACTGACCACACTCGCCTTCGATTACCCGCCGCGCGCCGACCTGTTCCGGCGCGAACTCGAAGCCCTGCTGTTGCTGGCGCGCGATGAAGGCCGCTCACCCGGCAGCTACCACAGCTCCTTCGCCGGAGCCATCGGCTTGCCCCAGTTCCTGCCTTCCAGTATCCGCGCCTATGCCATCGACTTCGACGGAAATGGCCACATCGACCTGACCGGCAGCCCAAGCGATGCCATCGGCAGCGTCGCCAACTTTCTCAAGGAACATGGCTGGGAGACCGCTGGCCCGGTGGCCGAAAAAGTCGGCGTTGGCGGGACGGCACATGAAGGATTGATTACAGCAGGCATCAAGCCCGTGCGCCGACCGGCCGAGATGGCTGACTTCGGTGTTGCGGTTCCAACCAACGCACCCGACGCACCCGCCGCGCTGATCGACCTCGTCACGCCAAATGCGGAAACGGAATACTGGCTCGGCTACCAGAACTTCTATGTCATCACGCGCTACAACCGCAGCAGCTTCTACGCAATGGCGGTGTTTCAGTTTGCGCAGGTGCTGAAAGAGCGCAATTAAGCTTACAGCAGCGACCGC
>CAIYZZ010000105.1 GCA_903930805.1 uncultured Rhodocyclaceae bacterium
AGCTGCCGCAAACAGCCATGTGGCAGGACCAGCGGTAGTTGAGTGTCGGATCGAGGGTTTCCTTGACTTTGTTGAGGGCATCGAGCACCACCCCCTCTTCCGGGCAGCTTACCTCGTAGCGCTGGTAATGCCCTGCGGTGTCGGTGTCCGGGTTGTAGCGAAAAACTTCGAGTTGGACGACGCGCTCCTTCATTTGTGATCTCCCGAATAATCGCGCACGCCCGGCGGCGATTTGGTGATCACCACGTCGAGGTATTCGACGCGCGGAGCTTCCAGTCCCTGCTGGTAAACCATGGTGTGACGCAGGTAGTTCTTGTCGTCACGCTCGGGGTAGTCGAGGCGCTGGTGCGCACCTCGCGATTCCTTGCGTGCCAGAGCGCCCACCGTCATCGCCTCGGCGCAATTCAGCATGGAGCCGAGTTCGAGCGTCTGGAACAGGTCGGTGTTGTAGACATTGGTCTTGTCGGTGAGGACGACGCGGTGGTAGCGCGCCCGCAACTCGTGCAGTTTGGCGACGGCCTCCTGCAGGCCCGCTTCGGTGCGATAGATGCCGGCATTCGCCTCCATCGTGTCCATCATTTCCTTGCGCACACCGGCGACCGTTTCTTTGCCTTCGGTACGCGAGAACAGCTCGCGAATTCGCGTCTGGGTGGCTTCGGCGCAGGCATTCAGCACGGCCGTATTGGCGGCCGGAATATTTTGGATGTAGTCGATAGCGGAGAGCGCGGCGCTGCGGCCGAACACCAGCAATTCGACGAGCGAATTCGATCCCAGCCGATTGGCACCGTTGAGGCTGACGCAGGCGCACTCCCCGGCGGCAAACAGGCCGGGCAGGGGGGTCGCCGCCTGGGTATTGGTCGAGATGCCGCCCATCATGTAATGCACCACGGGACGGATTGGCACGGGATCTTTGACAATGTCTACGCCCAGATAGCTGGCGGCGAGTTCGCGCACCAGTGGCAGGCGCTCGTTGATTGTCTTTTCACCGAGGTGACGCATGTCGAGCAGCACACATTCACCCCACGGCGTCGTGACGGTGTTGCCCTTTTGCAGTTCGTGCCAGTAGGCCTGGCTGACGCGATCACGCGGGCCGAGCTCCATGGTCTTGAGCTGCGGCTGGCCCACTGGCGTTTCCGGTCCCATGCCGTAGTCTTGCAGGTAGCGGCGCCCGTTCTTGTTGACCAGAATGCCGCCTTCACCGCGGCAGGCCTCCGTCAACAGGCTGCCGGTATTTGGCAGGCCGGTCGGGTGGTACTGCACGAACTCCATGTCTTTCAAGGGCACACCGGCGCGATAGGCCATGGCCATGCCGTCGCCGGTCTTGATGGCGCCGTTGGTGGTGAAGGGGAACATGCGGCCGGCACCGCCGCCCGCGATGATGACCGACTTGGCGTGAAACTGGCGCAACTGGCCGCTGCGCATGTCCATGGCGGTGAGACCCTGGCAACGGCCGTTATCGACCAGCAGATCGAGTGCAAAGTATTCGTCGTAGCGGGTGATCGACGGAAACTGTAGTGACGTTTGGAACAGCGTGTGCAAGATATGAAAGCCCGACTTATCGGCGGCGAACCAAGTGCGCTGTTTTTTCATGCCGCCGAAGGGCCGCACAGCCACCGAGCCATTTGCTTCGCGATTCCATGGGCAGCCCCAGTGCTCGAGTTGCAGCAACTCTTTCGGCGCTTCGCGCACAAAGTATTCGACGCAATCCTGGTCGGAGAGCCAATCGCCGCCACCAACCGTGTCGTCGAAATGGATGTCGAAGCTATCGTCCGGCTTGATCACGCCGGCGGCACCACCTTCAGCCGCACAGGTGTGGCTGCGCATTGGGTACACCTTGGAAATCAGGGTAATCCGCAGCTTCGGATCAGTTTCAG
>CAIYZZ010000106.1 GCA_903930805.1 uncultured Rhodocyclaceae bacterium
GCGCAGGTCAGGAAGGGCAGTACGGCGGTGTCGACCTCGACGCGCAACTTCCCCAACCGACTGGGCATTGACACCCGTGTATTCCTCAGTTCCGCCGAGCTGGCAGCGGTCTGCGCGCTGATGGGTAAGATTCCGAGCGTCGCCGAGTACATGGAGCAGGTTAAGTCGCTCGAAGCCAAGGCCGCCGATGTCTATCGGTATATGAACTTCGACCAGATCGCCGAGTTCAAGGAAGTGGCGGATGGCGTGACGGTCTGAACATCCGGCGGCCGACACTGATGCCGCGCCCGGCGTGGTGTTTCATGCGGCGGCGGGGCTGGATGCGCAGGCCATCGCTGCGGTGCAGGCGCAGGTGCGGCGGCGCGTCCTGCGCACGTTCGTCCGGCGCGCTCTGATCGATCAGTGCGACGCTGAAGAGATGGCCGGCTGGGATCACGGCGGCGGGTTCTCAGTCGATGCCGCGGTGCGCATCGAAGGCAACGACCGGGCGGGACTGGAACGGCTGCTGCGTTATTGCGCCCGTCCGCCCTTTGCCCTGGAACACTTGCAGCAACGGGATGCCGAGCATCTGGTCTATCACTGTCCCAAGCCACGGCCCGATGGGCCCCGTGATCTGGTGCTGACGCCGCTGGAGCTGATCGACAGAATCGCCGCCCTGGTGCCACGGCCACGGACGCATCGCCATCGTTACTTCGGCGTGCTGGCACCCAATGCGCCGCTGCGCGCGGCCGTAACGGCGCTGGCGCCTGCCGCCGTCACTGCCGTCCCGCTAGCGCCGACTTTCGGCTCCACACCTCGCCTGCAACATGGCAGTAGCTTCCGCATCGGCCAGAGCGTGACGCACGCGAAATTCGGCCTTGGCGTCATCGTCAATGCCGAAGGCGGCGGTGCCGATGCGCGTGTGCAGATAAATTTCGGCAACGCCGGCATGAAGTGGCTGGCACTTTCGGTCGCCAAACTGGAGGCAGCATGAAATACCCACAACGCGCTTTCATGCACCGCCTCAGTAGTTTGTTTTCCATCGGAGTTTCGCCTATGATCATGCCATGCCAACGATACACGGAGTATCCGGCCCTTACCGGCTGTTTTTTGTCAGCTTTGACTGCCATGAACCGAAGCACGTTCATGTGCAACGAGAACGCAAGATATGCAAGTACTGGATGGAGCCTGTCGCGCTGGCAAGCAATCACGGCTTCTCGCCGGTGGAACTGAACACGATTCGTCAATTGCTGCGCGAGAATCGCAGCCAGATATTGGAGGCATGGGATGAACATTGCGGCCACCATAGTTGAACCTCGCATCGCCGACCTGCGCGTAACCGACTCCGAAATAACGGCTTTCCTTGTCGATGGCCGTACCGTCAGCGTGCCGCTCGCCTGGTCATGGCGACTGTCCGACGCCACGCCCAGCCAGCGTTCGCATTGGGAGTTGATCGGGGAGGGCGTCTGTGTCCATTGGCCGGAGGTCGATGAGGACATCAGTATCGAAGGCATGCTGCATGGGTCTCCCGCGCCGAGGCCTGTGGTTTTCTCGTGACATTGAATAATCCGAGCCCCTTTGGCTTTTACATTTCATCTCCTTTCAAAGAGAATTAGTTGAGGTTCACATACCCACCGTCTAATACGGCGATACGCATTTCGCGTCCAGCGTAGGCATTTATAAAACCTACACAATCTGCTGGTGATTCGTTGTTACCACCACTATCACCACACTTATAGAAATTCCCAGGAATCCTAGGATCTTCCACAGCGAGTTGATACTTCGTGGCGACTAACTTTGAAACACTGCCACCACTTACCTTTGCAAGGACACATCCCGGACCCACATTCAAAGACTGTGAAGCTGTGTTCAGAAACTGGATGTTTTTTGCTGCATAGCCATTCTCCATGTCCGCATTATTTCTGCAACTAAATGTAGTTGCGTAAACTATTGACTTTGACTGCGGTTTTTGTGGAACCACTGTTTGGTTACTAAACTGCCTAGCCTCTTCCGCCTTAGCGTCGGCCTCAGCCTTCCGACGAAGCTCTTCGTCCTGTTGTTTCTGGAGCGCGATCGCCTTTTCTGTATCTTGCTTCTGGTGATACCAATAGCCACCACCACCAAATGCACCAGCCAGAATTACTCCAACGACTGCGCCGATCACCAGTTTGGAAGGACTTATACTAGGAGTCGCTGGCAGTACATTGGGTGCTGTTTGCATAACGACCGATGGCTGTATTGGGGTCGGACCGGCAGCCTTCGGTTGTTCGCTCACTAGCGGGGATTCGCCAGTGGGTTGTGAATGGGTGACTTGTACTGGCGCTACCGGAGGGGGTACCTCTGGGATGGCCTTAGTCGCTTCCGCAATAGGGGCTCCGCACTTCTTGCAGAACTTCTTCTCAGGCTCGGTTGGATGTCCGCACTTTCCACAGGCAGGGGAACTTGTAGGAATGGGCGGTTCAATTACCTCGATCTTGCTTCCACATCCACGGCAAAACTTCGCTCCCTCATTGTTTTCGATACCGCAGTTAGCGCACCTCATAGATGTTCCATTTTCTTATTCGTGTTTGTAAGAGCATTCCACAATCTACCTATAACAACTTACTTCCACATTACCCGCAAAATGCGCTGTCTAGCCCAACTGCAACATCACATTCTTGACAATAGGCCGTCTTCGCTGGTCGTGAAGCCGGTAGATCGCCCGAATGTTCTGCGAGTCTGGTACAAGAGATCTCGCGACTGATTCAACGGAATCGACCTTTAGTATCGGTAGTCGCCAGCGATTGTAGCGCAACCGGAATGGGCGATTGGCTGCACTTGAGCTTGGCCCTGTTGCGCCTGTCGCCACGCAGGCCCGTAGGTCCGGAAGATGTCCGCGACCTCCAGGGCACAACGCCCCATGGCAGGGGGTTAATCGAGAGGCAGAGGGTCTAGCGTATCCAAGGGACTGACCACCTCGCGCAGAAGGTCCGTGGCGACTTGGGCATACAGTGCGGTGGTATCGAGCCGCTTGTGTCCGAGCAGAACCTGGATGACGCGAATATCCACTTTCTGCTCGAGCAGGTGCGTGGCGAAACTGTGGCGCAGCGTATGCAGTGAGACGCGCTTGTCGATCTGCGCAGCCTTTGCAGCGGCATGGATGGCCCGGTTGAGCTGGCGGGTGCTCAGCGAGTCGATGGGGTTCTGTCCCGGGAACAACCAACCGCCGTCGAACATCTTGCCTTGGGCACGCGCCACTTTCCACCAGATGCGCAGGCGCTCGAGCAGCACCGGCGAGAGCATGGCGTAACGATCTTTGCGGCCCTTACCCTGTTCGACGCGCAGCGTCATTCTCTGGCTGTCGATGTCGCCGACCTTCAGCGCCGTCACTTCGCTGGTCCGCAGTCCGGCACCGTAGGCGACCGCGAGCGCCGTCTGGTGCTTCAGGTTGCCGGCAGCGGCAATCAAGCGACCCACTTCCTCGTGGCTCAGGATGACCGGCAGTGTTCGCGGCACATGCACCGTTTGCATCTTGGCCATCACCTCACCATGGCCAACCGTTACTTCAAAGAAAAACTTCAGCCCGGTGATGGTGGCGTTGAGCGTGGTCGGCGAGACGCCTCGGTCAACCAGATGCAGCTGAAAGTTCCTCAGCTCTTCGGCGGTGGCGGTATCGGGCGCGTGCCCCAGATATTTGGCCAACCTCCGTACGGCACGGACATACCCTTCCCGCGTCCGGAGTTCAAGTTTGCGCATCCGCATATCCTCGATCATGCGTAACCGCAATTCACTGGGGGCTTGCGTGAATGTGTTCATGGCGCTGCTCCTGTCAAAGCTGAGGCGGATTGCCTCAGCTTCGACATCGGCAGTTTCATGACCAAAGCAAAATCACTTGCGTTTCAGGCTACCTCCGACGATTGCACTTCCTTACCGCGCGAGCGGTTTAGTCCCTAGATTGGAAGCGGACTGTCGTTTCGTCCGACAACGAGACCGGCGAAGACGCCCAGCGCCTCGCTGTCACTGTCGAGGTGCCAATGTGTCCAAGGGGCATCCAGGTCCGGGAAGCGCTCTTCCCATAGTCGCGAGCGTGGTTGCGTCACGGTAAATCCTCCATCGCCGCCGAGCGTTGCAACAGATCGGTATCCAACTGTCCGAAAAACC
>CAIYZZ010000107.1 GCA_903930805.1 uncultured Rhodocyclaceae bacterium
ACATCATTGCTCTGTCGAGTTTCTGCGCTAGATCAAATGCCAGCCAGAATGTACCTATGGATAAATAGAAGGGCCGAATGGTTTTGATATTGATTCGGCGCCGTCCCGCCAGCGCCGACTTTTCATGGAGAATCAACGGGCCAGTGTACGAATCTCAAAGCTCATGGTCTCCAGATCGCCCAGTATCCAGGTGGCCGCCGGTGCGCCCAGTCCGGCGATGGTGCCCGGATTGATGAGCCAGGTCTGGCCGCCCTTGATATTGGCCTGTTGGCGGATCAGTGGTTCGTGGCTGTGGCCGCAGCACACCAGGTCGTAGTCGCCGGTGCAGGCCATGCCATGGCCGTAGTGCGGGTAATGGGTGACGAAGATGCGGCGGCCGCCAAGTTCCAGCGTGGCATCACGGCCGTGATAATTCAGTACGCCGTCCGAATTGACGGCGACGCGCGCCAAGGCAACCAGATCGCCGAGGTTGTTGCCGTGGATAACGTGCATCGGCAATCCCAGCTTGAGTGAGGCCTTGACGGTATTGACGCCGATGATGTCGCCGCAGTGGATGACGGCGGTGGTGCCCTCAGCCTGGGCGGTGGCGATGGCCTCGGCCAGCATCGGGCCGCGATCGTGGCTGTCGGAAACAATGCAGATTTTCATGATTTTTTCAAACGATCAGGGGACCGTGATACTCCTCGCCGTCATTCGCTTGCGAAAAATCGACGGCATTGATGCCGCGGTGCATGCGCCGGCGCTCTTCCTCATGGCCGGCCTGTAGCTGAAGCAACTTGAGTATGCAGTTGCCGAGGTTGTCGAACTCCTTCTCATCGGTGCCGAACTGTTCTGCATCGGTGTAGTAGAACTGGCAGCGGAAACGGCTGTCGCCTGTCTTGAAAATGACGAAGCTGCAGACATTCTCCTTCCAGGTCAGGGTTGGGCATTGCGTCAAGTCTTCCTTGAGCAGGTCGAGCTGAATCTCTGCCTGAATGGTCTGAACAGGAACTGGTTGACCGAAACGCTCGACCAGCGTCTGGCTGACAAGATTGTGCTCGCGGACAGTGAAAGCGGGAATGGGGCGGGGCATGTTAGGCTCTTGGCGATGGCTGCTTATCGGGAAATAAAAATAACTCCCTTGTGACAGGGGCGCTTGGCTGCAAGAATATACGGAAATTCTAATAAGCAGATTCTAATAAATTCGAGGGGCCGATAGAGACATGACACAACAATCCGTGCAGGAAGTCAAAAAGACGACCTGCTACATGTGCGCCTGCCGCTGCGGTATCCGCGTTCACTTGCGGGATGGCGAGGTGCGCTACATTGATGGCAATCCCGACCATCCGCTCAACCAGGGCGTGATCTGCGCCAAGGGTTCGTCGGGCATCATGAAGCAGTATTCGCCGGCGCGCCTCACGAAGCCTTTGCGCCGCAAGGCCGGCGCCGAGCGCGGTGCCGGCGAGTTCGAGGCGATCAGCTGGGAAGAGGCGTTCTCGGCGCTGACGGAACGGCTCGGCAAGATACGCGCGACTGACCCGAAGAAGTTTGCCCTGTTCACCGGCCGTGACCAGATGCAGGCGCTCACCGGCCTGTTCGCCCGGCAATTCGGTACGCCCAATTACGCGGCGCACGGCGGTTTCTGCTCCGTGAATATGGCCGCAGGCATGATCTATACCATCGGCGGCTCGTTCTGGGAGTTCGGTGGCCCCGACCTCGATCGCGCCAAGCTGTTCGTGATGATCGGCACCGCCGAGGATCACCACTCCAATCCGATGAAGATGGCGCTGGCGAAGTTCAAGCGCGATGGCGGTCGCTTCGTTTCGATCAACCCGGTGCGCACCGGCTACTCGGCCATCGCCGACGAATGGGTGCCGATCCGGCCGGGCACCGACGGTGCCTTCCTGCTGGCGGTGATCCACGAAATCATCGGCAAGGGGCTTTACGACCGCGATTTCCTCGTCCAGTACAGCAACGCCGGCGAATTGGTCAATGTGAATGAGGACAGCGACGAGTTCGGCATGTTTCTGCGCACCGAAGTGCCGGAAGAGGAGGCCTGCTACGACCCACAGGACAAGCTGTGGTGGGATCGCACCTCCAACAAGCCCGTGGTGACGCATGCTGCGGGTGCCGACCCCTTCCTGCTCGGCGAGTTCCGCATGAAGGACGGTACCCCCGTAAAGCCCTCGTTCCAGTTGCTGCTCGAACGCGTCAAGGATTACACGCCGGAGTGGGCCGAAGGCATCACAGGAGTTCCCGCCGACACCATCCGCCGCCTCGCCTATGAGATGGGTGTCACCGCCCGTGACCAACGCATCGAATTGCCGATCTCCTGGACCGATTCCTGGGGCAAGGAACACGATACTGTTACCGGTAATCCGGTGGCCTTCCATGCTATGCGCGGCCTGGCGGCGCATTCCAATGGCTTCCAGTCGATCCGGGCACTTGGTATCCTGATGTCGCTGCTGGGCACCATCGACCGGCCCGGTGGCTTCCGCCACAAGGTGCCTTTCCCGCGACCGATTCCGCCTTGCGCGCGGACGCCGAACCATCCGAATGCGGTGCAGCCCAACAAGCCGCTCGACGGCATGGCGCTTGGCTGGCCGGCCGATCCGGACGATCTGTTCGTCGATGGTGAAGGCAAGCCGGTGCGTATCGACAAGGGTTTTTCCTGGGAATACCCGCTGTCGGTGCATGGTCTGATGCACAACGTCATCACCAACGCCTGGCGCGGCGACCCCTACAAGATTGACACGCTGTTGATCTTCATGGCCAACATGGCGTGGAATTCGACGATGAACGCCGTTGAGGTCCGCAAGATGCTGAACGACAAGGATGGGCAGGGCGAATACAAGATTCCCTTCATTGTCGTCGCCGACGCCTTCCAGTCAGAGATGACGGCCTTCGCCGATCTGATCTTGCCAGACACGACCTACCTCGAACGCCACGATGTGATGTCGATGCTCGATCGGCCGATCTCCGAGTTCGATGGCCCGGTCGATTCGGTACGCATCCCCGTGCTCCCGCCGACCGGCGAGTGCAAGCCCTTCCAGGAAGTGCTGATCGAGCTGGGTTCGCGCCTCAAGTTGCCCGTATTCGTGAATAAGGACGGCTCACGCAAGTATCGTGACTACCCCGACTTCATCGTCAATTACGAAACCGAGGCCGGTTCGGGCATCGGCTTCCTCGCCGGCTGGCGCGGCAAGGGCGGCGAGAAATCACTGCGTGGTGAACCGAACCCCAATCAGTGGGAGATGTACGCCAAAAACGATTGCGTGTTCCATTATGAGTTGCCCAAGAGCTACCAGTACATGCGCAACTGGAACCAGGGCTATCTGGAGTGGTCGCAACGCAACCGCATCACGCGCTATGCCGAGCCGATCCTCATCAACATCTACTCCGAAGTGTTGATGCGCTTCCGGCAGGCCGCGCAGGGCAAGGGTTTCTCGCGCAAGCCGCCGGCCCATCT
>CAIYZZ010000108.1 GCA_903930805.1 uncultured Rhodocyclaceae bacterium
ACCTTATTTGAAATACTTTAAGATAAGATATGTAAACGGTACTTCGCCGCAAACTAAATTTGTATTGACCACAATAGACCAAATCTGACGTTCCGGGCGGAGATATGATTTGTGCATCCCAAACCGCCGCATTTTGTTTTTCATCGTTTGTGGTGAATGGCCGCTCCCAAAATCTACCGGTGACGGGTTGGGGTCGTAAGTGTGATTTCGAGGAATCCGAAAGCTGACGCTCGTGAGGCAATGTGGCGCAATGACCGCGAACACAGTTTGTGCCGGTACTACCGTCGGCGGACGATCAGCTATTTCGGCCGCCACTTTGGCGCAACGTGTGCAAACAGCCGCGCCTGGTCGTCATAGCTGCAATGGATTCGTCCATTTCAACCCCGGAAAGCGCGCGAAGTCGCGATCGGTGGTGCAAAGCGTGGCGCCATGTTCTATCGCCAGCGCCGCAAGCGCGGCATCGCTGACCAGCGCACCCCTGATCTGTGCCGGCTGAAGAAGGCCGGATAGCAGGTCGAAGAAATTCGCGCCGGCTTCCACCGGGTGCACCTGTGGGCGCTCCAGCCAGCTCGCCGCGATGCTCTGTGCCTTGCTCATCGACAGCGGGCGCTCGAATATCCGCTGGTGGGTGGTGATGCGCAGAAAGGCGAGGATCGTTTGCCAAGGCAGGCCGACCGCTTCGGCACCGGAGAACGCACTTTCCACCCAAGCCCTGGCGGCGGCGTGCTCCCGCGACTCGGCGTGATACGCGTAAATCAGCAGATTGGCGTCGAGCAGCAGCATCGGCTCAGCGCTGGTGCGGACCGTCTGCCTCTTCCAGCACGGCGGAGGTCTTGTCGAGAGTCAATCCCGCCTTAAGCGCGCCCATCCTTTGCGGCTGCACGGAAAACTCGTCGGACTGGCGCGCGGCCTGCGTTTCCAGCAGGCCGCGCCGTATTGCGGCGTTCACGACTTGCTTGAACGGCTTGCCGCTCTTGCGGCTTGCGCTGACGAGCTTCGCCGCGACATCGTCGTCCAGGGTCAAAGTAGTGCGCATGACGGGCTCCGAAAAATTCAGTCATCATGATGCTATCAAAACAGCATCATGATGTCGAATTGTGCCTGAGAGCCAGTATTGACGGGCGTCTCCGGCCATTTCCCCTGTGGCGTCGGTCTGGGCCTAACCCAGTTCCGGCCCGCCCGCCAGCATCACGGTCTGGTTGTCCCCGGGCGCGCGGTCGGTACCGTGCACCATGCGCATGAACGGCCTTTGCACGGCAAATCCCTGCGCCAGCGCCCATTCGCGCAGGGTGCCATGCCGGTCCACGATGTCGGCGTAGAAAGGCCCGGGAATGCGGGCCAGCGCGTGCGCCAACAGCGCCTGCGCGATCGATTCGTCCTGCGCAATCAGCGGACCGAGCTGGCATGCCTCGCGCCCTTCGCGTCCCAGCAGGTAACCGCAGACGGCCCCATCGCGCTCGGCGACCAGCGCCGCTTCGGGCAGCCGCGCCGCCAGCGCGCGCAGCAGCGCTTCGCGGCTTGCGCCGAAGGCAGGCAGATCCATCTCGAGCACGCGCGTCCAGTCCTGCGCCTGG
>CAIYZZ010000109.1 GCA_903930805.1 uncultured Rhodocyclaceae bacterium
ACTGTCGTTCGGCGGCCCTATCAGGAGTCCTTCAACCTTGTGGTATGAGTAGGAAACCGCTTGTGGTTTGAGTAGGTTTATACCCAAATTGCATTAAATATGCAGATTACTCCTGTGGGTAAGCCTGAATTCCGCGCCAAAAGTTCGTGGTTTGAGTAGGAGACGGTTGTCGTATGAGTAGCGAAACAGTCCCGGCGACTTGTGGTTTGAGTAGGGACGGCATCAAAGTTATCCACAGTTTTGTGGTTTGAGTAGGGCCACGACCCGAAAATTCATGATTAAAAACATAAACCTGAAAACGCGATAGTGCGGTAATCAGTTTAACTATTTATAAATAACCAAAGCGGTCGGAGCGGGCAGGCACTGCAGATATCAACTCTCGGATAAAGCTTGGACTTTCCGCGGCATTGCTGGAAAATTGCGGAAATATCAATAATTCTTGGCCAGTGATTTCCGCCTACCACACCAAATATTTTGCCTACGAGCTAACTCGTCGCTGCCCGTCGGATAGCGTCGAGAAGCTGGCGGGTGCATTGGTCGATGCGCAAGTCGATCTCAATCCACATCAGGTGGATGCGGCGCTATTCGCGTTCAATTCGCCCCTCTCCAAGGGTGCCCTGCTCGCCGATGAGGTCGGTCTCGGCAAGACCATCGAGGCGGGTCTGGTGCTTTCCCAGAAATGGGCAGAGCGCAAGCGGTGCATCTTGGTCATCACCCCCTCGAACCTGCGCAAGCAGTGGTATCAAGAACTGGCCGAGAAATTCTTCCTGCCTTGCCGCATCCTGGAGGCCAAGTCTTACAACGCGGCCATCAAGCAAGGGCAATTTCGGCCTTTCGATGCGCCCGAGATCGTCATTTGCTCCTACCAATTCGCCAAAAGCAAGGCCAGCGATGTGCATGCCGTGCCTTGGGACTTGGTTGTCATTGACGAAGCGCATCGGTTGCGGAATGTCTACAAACCGTCCAACGTCATCGCCAATACCCTCAAGCAGGCATTGGCCGGCAAGCACAAGCTGCTGCTTACGGCGACGCCCTTGCAGAATTCCCTGCTGGAGTTGTTCGGCTTGGTCAGCTTCATCGACGAACATGCCTTCGGCGACTTGAAGAGCTTCCGCGAGCAGTTCGCCAATCTGGATCAGGAACAGGTGTTCCAGACGCTCAGGACCCGCCTCAAGCCTGTCTGCCATCGCACCCTGCGCAGGCAGGTCACGGCCTACATTCCCTACACCAAGCGCCTGCCGCTGGTCGAAGAGTTCACGCCCGAGGAAAGCGAAGACCGCCTTTATCAGTTGGTGTCGGAATACCTGCAACGGGACAATCTCCAAGCACTGCCAGCCAGCCAGCGGTCACTGATGACGCTGGTGCTGCGTAAGCTCTTGGCCTCATCCACTTTCGCCATTGCTGGCGCGCTGACCTCGATTTCCAAGCGCCTCAAGGCCAAACTCCGCAAACAGCCAGAGTTGAATGGCGCCGAAACGCTGGAAGACGAACTGGATCAGGATTACGAAGTGCTTGATGAGACCGCCGAGGAGTGGACCGACGACGAACCCGTCGAACTCATGGCCGAAGACGACCGACGGGCACTTGAGCAGGAAATCGTCGACCTCGACGCCTTCGCCCAATTGGCCGCCTCCATCGAACACAACGCCAAGGGCAAGGCGCTTCTCAAAGCGCTCGACATCGCTTTTGCCAAGGCACAGGAGATCGGGGCAGCACAGAAAGCCATCATCTTCACCGAATCGCGCCGCACCCAAAGCTATTTGCTGCGTGTGCTGGCGGATAGTCCGTTTCGTGACGGCATCGTCCTGTTCAACGGATCGAATACCGACGACGGCTCCAAGCTGATTTATAGCCAATGGCTGGAGCGTCATCAGGGTAGTGATCGCATCACCGGCTCGC
>CAIYZZ010000110.1 GCA_903930805.1 uncultured Rhodocyclaceae bacterium
CCATCATGAACTCGGCCGCAACACGGTAGTTACTACGCTATTACCCTTGCCCAGATATTCAAGACCGTCAAAGCTGATGACTTTGGACATCGCGATCCCCCTGACGACTATTTTTCCAAACCCGTAAGCATCAGTGAGATGGTGATAACCCTGACCAACCTTGGGCACCGACTGCGGTGACGGCTCCAGCAGGGCGAGGCGCCTGACTCCTACGCCGCCTTGAAGCGGTTGCCGACCACGTTTGCCAGAATTACCAGCGCGGTCGAGATGATGATCATGACGATGCCGAGCGCCGAGAGTTTGCCCCAGAGGCCATCCTCGCTGAAGCGCAAGATCTGCACGGCGAGGACTTCGGTGCCGGGGCGCGAGAGCACGACGGAAAGGGTTAGTTCGCGCACGAACATCGAGGCCATCAATATCCAGCCCGAGACGATGCCGGGGATCAGCAGCGGCACGATGATGCGGCGCATGGTCAGGAGTGGGCTTGCGCCGCAGACCAGGGATGATTCTTCGAGGTGGCTGTGGATCTGGACGAAGGCGCTCGACATCGGGCGGACACCGTAGGGCAGATAGGTGGCGATGTAGCCGAGCAGCAGCGCCCAGATCGTCGCATAGAGTGGGGTCTGCACGAAGAACCACATGAAGCCGACGCCGATGACGATGCCGGGGAAGGAGAAGGATAGATAGCTCAGCGATTCGAGCAGGCCGGCGGCTGGCGTTTTCACCTTGACGATGACGTAGGCGACGAAGATCGAGAGAATCACGCCGAGGGTGGCGCCGACCACGGCGAGGAACAGGCTGTTCTTCAGCGCCAGCAGCGAGATCGGGTCTTCGAGCACGGCGGTCCAGTGCTTCAGGCTCATCAGCGAGAAGGCGCGTGCGCTCGGCACCATCGAGTAGGGCACCAGCGAGGTGTACAGCAGCACGGCAACTGGCAGCACGACCAGCGCGAAGGACAGCAGGCCGACGAGGCCGAACAGCGGCATCCTCGCCTTGCCGAGCTCGATCACGCTGGGGCGGTAGCCGCGGCTGGAGACGGTGACGAACTTCTCGCTCTCCGCTGTCAGCGCACGATAGACAACGATCAACGTGACCGAGGCTACCAGCACGCTCATGCCCACCGCTGCGGCCTTGCCGTAGTCGGTGGCAAAGCCGGTGGCGATCATCTCGTAGAGATGGGTAGCGAGCACCTGCACGCGACCGGGCATGCCGATCATCGAGGGCACGGCGAAGGAGGCGAGGCTGCGCACCACGCCGAGAGTGAAGGCGGCGAGGATCGCCGGCCGCAGCACCGGCAGGGTCACGCGGACCAGCGTGCGCCAGGTACCCGCACCGCAGACGCGCGAGGATTCCTCCAGCGCCACGTCGAAGGAGAACATCGCCGGCGCGATGATGAGATAGGCGATCGGCAGTTCGAGCAGCCCCTCGACGAGGATCATGCCCCACAGCGAATAGATGTTGAAGGGCGCGCTGTCGAGGCCGAAGGTCTGCTTGATCACGAGGTTGATCAGCCCGTTCGAGGGATTGAGCAGCAGCGCCCAACTCACCGCGAACAGCAGGTGCGGGATCATCATCGGCACGATCGAGATGACCCGGAACAGGCCCTTGAAGGGGATGTCGGTACGCGTGTTGAGATAGGCGAGAAACAGTGCCAGCACGGTTGAGAGTAGCGAGGCGCCGAGCACGAAGATCAGCGTGTTGGCAATCACCTCGAAGAAGTTCGGGTCGGTGTAGGCTTGTACGTACTTGTCTACAGTGAAGTGGCCAAAGGCGGTGAGCCCCTCGGAGAAGCTGCCGAGCACCAGCATCAACACCGGGAAGACGGTGAGCGCGCCGACGATGAAGATCAGCGACCAGGTCAGCCGGTTGCGCGCACTGTCCATCCTAGATCGCGACTAGCAGGCAGTGTGAGGGATCGAGGGTGAAACTCACAGCGTCGCCCTCGGCGAGTTGCGCATCCGGATCGATCTTGGCGAGCAGTTGTTCGTTGCCGACGCGAATCTCCGCCTCGTAAGCCTCGCCGACGAAGACCAGCGATTCGATCTTTCCATTGACGAGATTGCTCCCGACCGGCGCCGCACCCTTGACGATGCGGATGAACTCGGGTCGGAGGCAAAGCGTGGCCTCGCTGCCGATGGGGATAGCGCGCTGCTGGCAGACGATCCTGCCCAGCCCGCAATCGACGATGGTATGGCCGCCCTCCTCTGCGCGCACGGTGGCCTTGACCAGGTTGGCGCGGCCGATGAAGTCGGCGACGAAGCGGTGATCGGCGTCGAAATAAATCTTCTTCGGCGTGCCAGTCTCGATGATCTGCCCGGCGCGCATTACGGCGATCGAATCCGACAGTGCGAGTGCCTCGACGCGATCATGGGTGACGTAGACGGCGGTGATCTGCAGCTTGCCGAGGAAAGTGCGCAGTTCTTTGCGTGTTTCCTCGCGCAGCTTGGCGTCAAGGTTGCTCAGCGGCTCATCGAACAAAATAACTTTTGGCGCGGCCACCAGCGCCCGTGCCAGCGCGACGCGTTGCTGCTGGCCACCTGAGATCTTGGTAGCCGGCCGCCTCTCGAAACCTTCGAGCTGGACGAAACGCAGCGTCTCGGCGACCTTGCGCGCGATCTCGTCCTTTGCCACGCCGCGCACTTGCAGCGGGTAGGCGACGTTGTCGAAGACGTTCATGTGCGGCCAGATCGCGTAAGTCTGGAATACCATGCCGAGGCCGCGCTTCTCGGGCGGCACCGAGATATTTTTATCCTTCGACCAGACCACCTCGTCGCCGATGGCGATCTCGCCGGTGTCCGGCATTTCGAGGCCGACGATGCAGCGCAGCAACGTGGTCTTGCCACTGCCGCTGGGGCCGAGCAGGGTGAAGATGTGGTTGGCCGGAATCGTGAGGTTGACGTCGTCGAGGGCCTTGATGGTCTTGCCCTCGGCGTAGTAATACTTGCTGACGCCGCTGATGCGAATTTCCATGCTGTCTGTTCCCGTGTACCTCGTAGCCGGCGGCGTCCCCGGCGTAGGGTCGCCGCCGTGACGCTTATTTCACATCGAAGATCTTCTTGAACTCGGCGCCCCATTTCTGGATCTCGTCATCCGACAGCTCACGGATGGCGATCACCTTGGCGTCCTTGATGCCGTCGATGGGCGGGAAGACGCCGGGTGCCAGCACGTATTCGCCGACATCCCTGGCAAGGATTTCCATCGATTTCTTCGACAGCCAGTAGTCGACAAAAGCGCGCGCCGCCGCCGGGTGCGGTGCCTTCGAGGCGACCGCGATGGCCCGTGGCGTGCCCATCAGTGGCTGGGAAAGACGCGCCCAGTCGAGCGGCGCCGGTGCCTTGGTGACGATGTACTTGGGCATCGAGATGGCGATCAGCTTCTCGCCGCTTTCGATCGGCGCCGGCGTCGGGCCGAATGAGGCGACGAACATCGGTTTGTTGGCGGCGAGGCCCTTGAGAAAGTCGCGCCACTCCTGCTCGCTCTTGAAGATGTTCTCCTTGAGGCCGACCAGCCAGGAGATCGTCGTCGCATGGTTGGCCGGGTTGGCCATGACGATCTTGTCCTTCCACTTCGGCAGCGCCAGGTCTTCGTAGCGCTTCGGCGCGTCGGCCGGCTTGAGCAACTCCTTGTTGTAGATCAGGCCGACGTATTCGATGCCGAAGATCTGCATCTGGTCGTCCTTGCGCGTCCACTCGGGATAACCGGCTGCCGCCGGTGAGCGATAGGAGGCCAGCACGCCCTTTTCCTTGAGCAGATCGAGCACCGGCAGCGGTGCCTGTACCACGTCGGCCATCAGCTTGCCGGCCTCGAACTCGGTGATCGCGGTGGCGACGAATTTCGAGGTCGAGATACGCGTGTATTCGCCGGTCACGCCGGTGTCGGCGGTGAAGGACTTGATGATCGGTTCGACGGCGGTGATGTTGGCGTAGAAGGATGCCTTGCCCTCGGCCCTGGCCTTATCGAGCAGGACTTTGTCCTGAACCTGCGCCTGAGCCTGAGCCTGGGCGACAGCGCCCAGAACAAAAAGTGATGCCACGAGCAGCTTTTTCATCGTCATTCCTCCGAATAAACGGCAGAGACTTGTTCAATAGAGTTTGAGTCTGGGCGGGTATTATCGTCGAATTCTGATTGTCTTCCCGCATGCCGGAACTACCGGTATCAGGGTGGTCGGAATATCCGTATCCATGCAAACCAGCGCATAATCGCGCCAGTCAAAATTCCCCGCCTGCCGTCCTGCCAGCGCCGACTTTTCCATGATCGATTCTCTCCTCGACGACCTCCACACCGTGCGCGACTGGCTACGCTGGGGCGCCAGCCGCTTCAGCGAAGCGAAACTGTTCTTCGGCCACGGCTGTGACAATGCCCGCGACGAAGCCGCCTGGCTGGTGCTGCATGCGCTGCACCTGCCGCCGGATCGACCGGAGCAAATTGAGCATTATCTCGACGCCCGCCTCACGCGCCACGAGCGTCTCGCCGTGCTCGAACTCCTGCAGCAGCGCATCGCCCGCCGCCTGCCCGCCGCCTACCTGACGCATGAAGCCTGGCAGGCCGGCCTGCGGTTCTATGTCGATGAACGGGTATTGATTCCGCGCTCCTATTTTGCCGACCTGCTGGTGGAAGGCTTCGCGCCGTGGATCGATGACCCCTACGCCATCGAAAGCGCGCTGGATCTGTGCACCGGCTCCGGCTGCCTGGCCATCCTGATGGCGCACGCCTTTCCCGCCGCGAAGATCGACGCCGCCGACATTTCGCAGGACGCGCTGGAAGTGGCCAAACGCAACGTCGCCGACCATGGCTTGAAGGACCGTGTGCGCCTCGTGCCGGGCGATCTGTTCGCCGGGTTGGGCAAGCGCCGCTACGACTTCATCCTGAGCAACCCGCCCTATGTCACCGCGCAGGCGATGCGCGACCTGCCACCCGAATATCGCCACGAACCAGAAAATGCCTTGGCTGCCGGCGACGACGGGCTGGACATCGTGCGCCGCATCCTCGCCGCTGCCGCAAAACATCTCAAACCGAATGGCCTGCTGGCCATAGAAGTCGGGCATAACCGCGCAATCGTCGAAAGCGCCTTCCCCGAATTGCCGCTCACTTGGCTGGACACCGCGAGCGGCGATGGCAAGCTCTTCATGCTGCACAAAGAAGATCTCGCCATCGCGTAGGCGCATAATTTCGCCAACCAATCTTCAGGAGCAGACCATGGCCCTGCCTCAGCCAAAACTGACGCTTGATACTTTTCTCCCTTGGGAAAATGAGCAGACCACCCGCAATTTCTTCTATCACGGCGAAGTCTTCGCAATGGTCGGCGTCCGTCAGGCCCATGCACACGTCACGTTAAATCTTGGTGCAACCTTGAAGTCTGCCTTGCGCGGCACGCCCTGCCGCGCTTTTGTCGCCGACATGAAACTGCGTGTCGATGCCGCCGATGCGGTTTTCTATCCTGATGTAATGGTGGGTTGCGACCCGCGCGACCGCGCGACCCCGTTGTATCTTTCCTACCCCAAACTGATCATCGAGGTGCTTTCCGACTCCACCGCTGCTTTCGATCGCGGTGACAAGTTCGTCGCTTGCCGTCGCATCGACACCCTTGAGGAATATGCTCTGGTGGATGTCGACGCACGCCGTGTCGAAAGCTTTCGGCGCAACGCCGAAGGCCTGTGGGTTTTGCACGAATTTTCCGGGACACAGGCCGTCGAGTTTGCCAGCATCGGCGTCATCATCGACAGCGACACTCTCTACGAGAACGTTGAGGCCGAATAGGCGGTCAGTGCCGTACCCGCTTCGGGGCATTTCACCCCGCCAGCACCGACTTTTATCAGAAGCCCTCGTCGGCCCGTAAATACCGCCACTGTCCCAGCGGCAAATCACCCAGCATCACCCGGCCGAGGCGGACGCGCTTGAGCCCCGTCACGCGCAGGCCGACCAGTTCGCACATGCGGCGGATCTGGCGCTTCTTGCCTTCTTTCAAAATGAAGCGCAACTGATCTTCGTTCTGCCAACTCACCTTTGCGGGCTTGAGCACCTTGCCGTCGAGCGACAGGCCGTGATTGAGCAGCTTCAGACCTTGCTCGTCGAGTTGCCCCGCCACACGCACGAGATATTCTTTTTCGATGTCAGTATCTGCGCCAATCAACTGGCGTGCGACACGACCATCCTGCGTCAGGATCAGCAGGCCGGTCGAATCGATGTCAAGCCGACCAGCCGGTGCCAGCCCCTTGAGGCAGCCGGGGAAAAAACGCTGCGCATCACCCGCCAGCTGACTTTGCGGACCGACCAGCATGACAGCCGGCTGATGGCCATCCTCGGCCTGGCCGGAAACATAACCGATCGGTTTGTGCAGCAGGATCGTCGCCAGCCGTGCCTGCTGGGCCTGTGCCGTTGTCGCCAGGGTGATCTCAGCATCCGGTGCGGCACGCGAACCAAGCTGCGTCACCTGCTCGCCATTGACGAACACCAGCCCGCGCTCGATGTAGGCATCAGCCTCGCGGCGCGAACACAGGCCGCGTTCGGCCATCAGCTTCGAAATGCGGATGAGTTGCGTATCATTCATGGCCACGCATTCTAATCTTCCCCCATGCTCAGCTACCGCCATGTCTTTCACGCCGGCAACCACGCCGATGTCCTCAAGCACACCGTGCTGCTGGCAGTGCTGGATTATTTCAACCAGAAGGACAAACCCTACTGGGTGATCGACACGCACGCCGGCGCCGGCGGCTACCGTTTCGACGGCGGCCGGTCGATAACGCACGCGGAGTTTGATGAGGGCATCGGCCGGCTGTGGCAGCGCACCGATCTCCCCCCCCTGGTCGCCGCTTACGTCGCTGCCGTGCGCATCGACAATCCGGATGGCCAGTTGCGGCGCTACCCCGGCTCGCCCCTGCTGACACTGCGCATGCTGCGCCCGCAGGATCGCCTGCGCCTGTTCGAGCTGCATCCCGCCGACGTACGCCTGCTCGGCGAGGCTGTCGCCGCCACCGTACCCGATGCGCAAAAACGCGTCGCCATCCGCCAGGAAGACGGGTTCGACGGCCTGAAAATGCTGCTGCCCCCACCGCCGCGTCGTGGCCTGATCGTCATCGACCCGGCCTACGAAGACAAGCGCGATTACGCCCGCGTGGTCAGCGCATTGAAGGATGGTCTGGACCGTTTCGCCACCGGCACCTTCCTGATCTGGTACCCGCTCCTCAAGCGCAACGAAAGCATCCAGTTGGCCGGTCGCCTGAAGAAGCTTGCACCCGACTGGCTCAACGTCACGCTGACGGTAAAGCCGCCCAGCAGCGACAGCCATGGTGGCAATAGTGGATTTGGCATGCACGGCAGCGGCATATTCATCGTCAATCCGCCCTGGACGCTCGCCGCCACTTTGCGGGATACCCTGCCCTGGCTCGTCGATACCCTGGCCGTTGAAAAAGTCGGCGCTGGCGGGACGGCAGAAACCAGCACTCAAAAATAGCTGCACAGGATAGCCACACCAAGCAAGGCCAGTTCATAATACGCAAACTTGGAGAGTGCACATTTTCCACAAACCGCCATGAGTCCTGTCGACACGAACCAACCCTGCATCCTCGCCGTAGACGACGACGCAATGATGCGTCTTCTGCTTGGGGAAAATCTGAGCGAAGCCGGCTTCGAAGTTTTGCTGGCCGAAGACGGCGAAGACGCCTGGCAGCAATTGCAGGACAACAGCGAACGCGTCGAGTGTCTGGTCCTCGACCGCATGATGCCTAATCTCGACGGCATGGGTTTGCTGTTGCGTGTCAAGGCCGATGAGCGCTTCAAGCACCTGCCGGTTATTTTTGAAACGGCCGCCGGCGAACCCGCAGAGATGGCGGAGGGCATCGCCGCCGGCGCCTATTACTACCTGGTCAAGCCTTTCGACGGCGATCTGCTGGTCACCCTGGTACATTCGGCCGTCGAGGATTTCCGCAACATCTGCGGGCGCGAGAACGCTGACGCCGATCAGTTAGTCGCCTACCGTAGCCTGTGCGAAGCCGCCTTCGAGATTCGCACTCTGGATGAAATACACGCCCTGACGCCCCTGCTGGCCCAACTGTTCCCCGACCCCCAGCGTGTCAACCTGGGCATCCTCGAACTGCTGATCAATGCAGTCGAACATGGTAATCTCGGCATCCAATATGACGAAAAAACCCGCCTCGTTCTCGACGCCAACTGGCAGGAAGAAGTCGAACGTCGGCTTGCCCTGCCAGAAAATGTCGCGAAACACGTGCGCATCCGTTTCGTGCGCGAACCGCAAGCCATTCGCCTGTCGATAAGCGACCAGGGAGCCGGATTCGATTGGCGCAACTACCTTTCCATCTCCAGCGAGCGCGCCCTCGACCCGCACGGGCGCGGCATTGCAATGTCGCGCATGATCAGCTTCGACAACATCGAATACGTCGGCAACGGCAACCAGGTCGATGCCACCGTCACCCTCGCGTAAGGCAGACGTAAATGGTCGACTCGACTGATCTCGCCACCGTTCTGGTCGTAGACGACATGCCGGAAAACCTGGCGGTATTGGGCGAATTGCTCCAGGTGAGTTACCGCGTGCGCGTTGCCAATTCCGGCCCGCGTGCGCTGGCAATCGCCACCGGCAGCCCACATCCCGACCTCATCCTGCTCGACGTCATGATGCCCGGCATGGACGGCCATGAAGTGCTGCGGCGCCTGCGCGCCGACGCCACAACCCGCAACATCCCGGTCATTTTCGTCACCGCGCTCGATGCCAGCACCGACGAAGAGCACGGCTTCGAAAGCGGTGCCGTCGATTACATCGCCAAACCCATCAAACCGGCGGTTGTGCTGGCGCGGGTGCGTACCCAGATCGAACTGAAGCGGGCGCGTGACAGCCTGGCCGACCAAAATACCTGGCTCGAAGCCGAAGTAACACGGCGCATGCGCGAGAACCAGATTGTTCAGGACGTCGCCATGCGGGCGATGGCCAGCCTGGCCGAAACGCGCGACAACGAAACCGGCAACCACATCCGCCGCACCCAGGGTTATGTCGAAGTATTGGCGCGTGCGCTCGCCGCCAATCCCAACTATGCCGCGCTGCGTCGTGCCGACATCATCGACCTGGTCATCAAGGCCGCGCCGCTCCACGATATTGGCAAGGTTGGCATTCCAGACCACATTCTCAACAAACCCGGCCCGCTCACCCCGGACGAATGGCGCATCATGCAGACCCATACCACCATGGGTGCCGAAGCCATCGAGCACGCCATGGAGGGAGAAGAGGATCACGCACCACTGGCCTTTCTCCACCTCGCAATCGATATTGCCTATTCCCACCACGAAAAATGGGACGGCAGTGGCTACCCTGTCGGCCTCAAAGGCCTTGCCATTCCGCTGCCGGCGCGCCTGATGGCAGTGGCCGATGTCTACGATGCCCTCATATCCCGCCGTGTCTATAAACCCCCGATGTCGCATACCGATGCCGTGCGTATCATCAGCGAGGGGCGTGGCAGCCATTTCGACCCGGACATCGTCGATATTTTCCTCGCCAACGAGCAGGAAATCGTCGCCATCGCCATCCGCTACACCGACGAAAGCACCGCTACCGATTCACCACAGACATGACGCTGATTTCCGAGCAATGCCAGGCCGACGGCAACCCGACAGCAGCTGAACAGGAATTTCTGGAGCAGAGCGATAACCTCGAAAAACTGCTGCAGGCCCGCACCGCCGAACTGGCCGAAGCAAAAGAGGCTGCCGAAGCGGCCAATCGGGCGAAGAGCAACTTTCTCGCCAACATGAGCCACGAAATTCGCACGCCGATGAACGCCATCATCGGCATGACGCACCTGATCGGACGCGGCGAGCTTTCTGCAGACCAGCGCGAACAGCTTGGCAAGGTCAGCGCTGCCGCACAGCACCTGCTCGGCATGATCAACGACGTTCTCGATTTTTCGAAAATCGAATACGGCCAACTCAGTCTCGAACAGAATAATTTCGAGATCAATAAAGTGCTCGACAAGGTTGAGCAACAACTGGCTAAACAAACGGCGGCCAAGAGACTCAACCTGATTGTCGATATTGATCCCGGCCTGCCACGGGTACTGATCGGCGACGCGCGGCGCATCAAGCAAATCTTGCTCAATTTTGGCAGCAACGCCTGCAAATTTACCGAACAAGGCAACATCAGCCTATGCGTTCGTTGTCTTGAGGACGCGGCGGCTGATACGCTGCGGGTAAGTTTCGAGGTCCGCGACAGCGGTATCGGCATGACGACCGAGCAGCAGACGCGCCTGTTCCATGCCTTCGAACAGGCCGACGCTTCGACAACGCGCAAATATGGCGGCACCGGCCTCGGGTTGGCCATCTCGAAACGGCTCGCCGAGTTGATGGGTGGCACCATCAGTGTCATCAGCGCGCCAGAAGCCGGCAGCACGTTTACGCTGACCGTGCCCTTTGGCCTCACCGCGAGCACACCCAATCTATCGGCCCCCGCTGCCACCGGCCTGAGCGACCCCATCCCCGCACCTCTCTATCCTGATGCCATCTGCGCCGCCTTGCAGCAGGTTGATGGCCTCGATGTCGCCGCCGGTCTGAAGGCGACACGCGGCAATACCGAGCGTTACCTGCGTCTCTTGCAGATGTTCGCCACGACCCACACCGACAGCATGGCGCAGGTGCGTAACGCCCTCGCCGCCGGCGATATCGAGTCCGCCAGACGCGAGGCTCATTCGCTCAAGGGGGCCGCCGGCACCCTCGGCATACACGGCATTCAGCAGCGCGCTCTGGCATTGGAAACCGCCATCCGCACCGACGCTGCAAGCGACCTCATCGAACCACTGACCGCCGACCTCGAACAGGCTTACACCGCGCTGGCCACCACCCTGGCCCCCTTCATGCCAGCCGCTGAACCCATGACGGCGAACACGGGTGATCTCGCTCTGGCACAACAGGCATTGACCCGTCTCGAAAATCTGCTGGCTCAGGACGATCTTTCCGCCAGCGCTGTACTGCGTGAGGAAAGCCCGCGACTCCGCCTCCTGCTGGGCCACGCAGCCGTCACCGCGATCGAACGCGAGATGAACCACTACGCCTTCGACCAGGCACTGGCGCTGTTGCGCGCACACCGGGATAAATCCGCGTGATGCGCTGGCCTCGCTGCCTGCTATCTCTCGGCTTCCTGTGTTGCTCCGGCCGGCTGTTTGCCGCGCAAGAAATCACCAAGGCAGACCTCTGGTCGAATTTTCGTATCCCCATCGAAGTAGGGATGTTCTCGCTGCTGGTCATCCTGATTCTGCTTGGGGCGCTGGCCGTGCGCACACTCCAGCTGTCACGCTCACGCCGGCTGCTGATCAAGCACGAAACCCTACTCAATCGCGCCCAGCAAGTCGCCCACACCGGTAGCTGGTCCTACGATTTCCTGCAGCGGTCGATGCAGGGTTCGGATGAAACCTGCCGCATTTTCGACCTACCCACCGGCACGCCGTTCGATCTCGCCCATTTCCGCGCACAAGTCCATCCCGACGATAAACCCGCGATCGAGCAGGCCTGGAAAAATGCCAAGGCCGGCAAGGGCTACGACATCGAATACCGCATTCAGACCAACGCTGACATTCGCTGGCTACGCGCGCGCGGCGAATTCGAATTCGACCCCAAAGGGAAACCACGTCTGTGCATCGGCACGGTACAGGACATCACGGCGCCACGCCGCCAGGGCGAAGCACTGCGCGACAGCGAACTGCGCTTCCGTGATTTCACCCGCGTCAGCACCGACTGGGTCTGGGAGGTCGACACCGCAGCCCGCTACACCTTCGTTGCCGGCAATATCGAGGGCGTGCTGGGCTTCATTCCCGACGAGATCCTCGGCAAAACGCCCTTCGACTTGATGGCGCCGGACGAAGCCCGCCGCGTTGCCGCCGTGTTCGCGCCCATCGCAGCGCGCCAGGAACCCTTCCAGGATCTCCATAACGTTGTGCGGACCAAGTCTGGAACCCCGCTGACCATCCTCACGAGCGGCGTGCCCACCTTTGATGCGAAAGGCAACTGGACGGGCTATCGCGGTGTCGACCAGGACATCAGCGAACGCCAGCGCATTGCCAACGAACTCGATCATCACCGCCAGCACCTCGAAGATCTGGTCATGGCGCGCACGGCCGAACTCGCCGAATCCAAGCTGGCCGCCGAGGCTGCCAACCGCGCCAAGAGCAGTTTCCTGGCCAACATGAGCCACGAAATTCGCACGCCGATGAACGCCATCATCGGTCTCACGCACATTCTCCAGCGCAACGCCAACGACGAGCGGCAGCGCCAGCAACTGGGCAAGGTGTCGAATGCGGCGCACCACCTGCTCGGCATCATCAACGACATCCTCGACTTTTCGAAGATCGAGGCCGGCAAGCTCTCCATCGAGGCCACCGACTTCGATCTCAAGCAAAGTTTCGACCAGACCTGCGCCCTGATCGGCGATACCGCCAACGCCAAGGGCATCAAGATCGTCTGCCACATCGACCCCGCCTTGCCGACCATGCTGCACGGTGACCCGCTACGCATCGGTCAGGTGTTGCTCAACTTCGTTGGCAATGCCGTGAAGTTCACCGAACAGGGCCATGTCAGGTTGCACGCCCATCTGCTCGAGGAAACGGCGGCGGGATTACTCACGCGCTTTGAAGTCACCGACACCGGCATCGGCATGACGCCCGAGCAACAGGCGCGCCTGTTTCACGCCTTCGAACAGGCCGATATCTCGACCACCCGCAAATTTGGCGGCACCGGTCTCGGCCTGGCCATCAGTCAGCGCCTGGCATGCCTGATGGGGGGTGAGGTCGGCGTGGAGAGTGCGCCGGGGCAAGGCAGCAGCTTCTGGTTTACCGCCCTCCTGCAACGCAGCGCCGCCGTGGCGCACGCGCCCCTGGCACCGAGTGAGCTGAAAGGTCGCCGCGCCCTGGTGGTGGACGATCTGGACACGGCACGCGAGGTGATGAGCTTGCTGCTGTCAGATCTTGGCATCGTCTCGACAGAGGCAGACTCCGCCGAACATGGCCTGAAAATGCTGGGCGAGGCCGACCAGTCCGGCCAGCCCTACGACTTCGTGCTGATCGACTGGCGCATGCCGGACATGGACGGCATCGAGATGGCGGAGACCATCCACAAGCTGGCGCTGATCGCACCGCCCATGTTGCTGCTGACAACCGCCTACACCAGCCAGATGTCCTCCCAGATGCTCGGCAAGAGCGGCTTCGACGGCTATCTGCCGAAACCCGTCGAGGCCCGCCAATTGTGCGAAACCCTGCTCGACCTAATGGCAATCCATCTCCGCCAACACCCGTCGACAACGCTAGTCTCACTGCAGGAAACCAGCCTGCGCGTCCATCACGGCCAACGGATTCTGGTGGCTGAAGACAATCCGGTGAATCAGGAGGTGGCGCGCGAACTACTCGAAGACCTTGGTCTGCGCGTTGATATCGCCGACAACGGCGAAGCCGCCGTGGCGATGGTGCGCGACAACGCCTACGACCTGATCCTGATGGACATGCAAATGCCGGTGATGGATGGCATCGAGGCCACACGCACCATCCGTGCATTGCCGGGCCAGAGCCTGCAACCCATTGTCGCCATGACCGCCAATGCTTTCGAAGAAGATCGCATGGCCTGCCTGAATGCCGGCATGAATGACCATGTCGCTAAACCGGTCAATCCCGAGACATTGTTCACCGTTTTATTGAAGTGGCTGCCGCCGCCCAAGAGCGAGCCGTCTGGTGCCATACCGCCAGCGCCGACTTTTTCAGTGGCATCAGCGCAGGATGTCGCCGCCACGGCCAACACCATCGCCGCCTTGCGCCAACATCCGGGTCTCGATATCGACTTCGGCCTTGGCATCGCGCGCGGCAAAACCGAGCGCTATCTGAAGTTACTGCAGGTCTATCTCGGAACCCACGCCAACACTGTGGCGCAACTGCGTGCTGCCTGGACTGCGAGCGACCTGCCGCTAGCCCGCCGCGAAGCGCATTCGCTCAAGGGCGCATCCGGCATGGTGGGCGCCACCGAACTCCAGGCGCTGGCAACAGCAATCGAGTCGGCCATCCATCACAATACTGGGATGGAAACAGTCGCGGACAATATCGAGAAACTCAATGCCGGCTTTACGGCACTCGCTGTGGCCTGCGCCGCCGCAATGGCAATATCCCACTGAGCCTCAGCACTGCAATTCTTCGCGGTTGCGGAACAGTTCGAGCGCCTCCGGGTTCGCCAGCGCCTCGCTGTTTTTCACCGGGCGGCCATGCACCACCTCGCGCACGGCCAACTCGACGATCTTGCCGCTCTTGGTGCGCGGGATATCAGCCACCTGCAGCAGCTTGGCCGGCACGTGGCGCGATGTGGTGTTGATGCGGATCATTTCCTTGATGCGCTTGACGAGGTCATCGTCGAGCGTCAAACCGTCCTTCAATTTGACAAAGAGGACGACG
>CAIYZZ010000111.1 GCA_903930805.1 uncultured Rhodocyclaceae bacterium
GAAGCCTGGAGTCTCGAAGAAGGCATCGTCAAGTCCGGCAGCTTCAACATCGAGCAGGGTGTCGGCGTGCGCGCGATCAGCGGCGAGAAGACGGCTTTCGCCTATTCGGACGAGATCAGCATGCCGGCGCTCCTGGGCGCGGCGCGGGCGACGCGGGCGATTGCCAAGCAGGGCGGCGCGGGCCGCGCACCACTTTTGGCCGGGCGTGGCGTGCCGGCGCTGTATGCGAATGCCGACCCGATCGGTTCGCTCCCCGCTGAGGCCAAGGTCAAGCTGCTCGAACGTCTGGAACAACTGGCGCGCAAGGCAGATACGCGGGTTACCCAGGTGATGGCGCATATTGCCGGCAGCTGGGAAACGATTCTGGTGGCACGCTCGGACGGACATCTGGCTGCCGACGTGCGGCCGCTGGCGCGCGTGTCGATTACCGTCATCCTCGAAGAAAACGGCCGGCGCGAGCAAGGCTCGGCCGGCGGTGGCGGGCGCTTCGATTACGGCTATTTCAGCGATGAGGTGCTGGCCGACTACGCGGCAAAAGCCGTGCATCAAGCCTCTGTCAATCTTGCCGCGCGCCCGGCACCGGCCGGCGAGATGACGGTGGTGCTGGGCAGTGGCTGGCCGGGCATCCTGCTGCACGAGGCGATTGGCCATGGTCTTGAGGGCGACTTCAACCGCAAGGGCAGCTCGGCTTTTTCCGGTCGGATGGGGCAGCGTGTCGCGGCGAAGGGTGTCACTGTCGTCGATGACGGCACATTGCCGAATCGGCGCGGCTCGTTGACGGTGGATGACGAAGGCAACCCGACGCAGCGCACCGTATTGATCGAGGATGGCATTCTGGTCAGCTACTTGCAGGACAGTCTGAACGCCCGCCTCATGGGCGTGGCGTCGACCGGCAATGGCCGCCGTGAATCCTTTGCCCATCCGCCCCTGCCGCGCATGACCAATACCACCATGCTGGCGGGTCCGGACGGTGGCATGGACCCGCAGGAAATTATCGCTTCGGTGAAAAAAGGTTTGTATGCCGCCAATTTTGGTGGCGGGCAGGTCGATATCACCAGCGGAAAGTTCGTCTTTTCGGCTGCTGAGGCCTACCTGATCGAGAACGGCAAAATCACCCAGCCGGTGAAAGGCGCGACGCTGATCGGCAACGGCCCTGACGTGCTGACGCGCGTGTCGATGATTGGCAACGATTTGAGGCTCGATCCGGGCGTCGGCACCTGCGGCAAGGATGGCCAGAGTGTGCCGGTCGGCGTGGGGCAACCAACCCTGCGTATCGACGGCCTGACCGTCGGCGGTACGGCATGAGCGAGAGACTGCTCGCCCTAGCTGGTCGTTGGGTGCCGGAACATGCCAGCCAAAATATTCTCGCTTGATCGATTAGTTGCCATACAATTCCGTGGCCGTTACCGTCAGGGTTGGCACATGACCTTGCGGAGCTGACGCTTTATCCCGCTTGTGGGACTTACATTGACCGGAGGAATAACATGACTGAAAATACAAATCAGACCCGCCGCAACCTGCTGAAACTGGGCAGTATTGCCGTGGCCATGATTCCTATGGCAGCCCTCGCTGCCAAGAATGATGCAATGCGTACTGCGATGAAGTACAAGGACACGCCGGAAGCCGACAAGCAATGTTCTGGCTGCATGCACTTCGTTCCCGGCAAGACGCCTAATGATCCGGGCGGCTGCAAGCTTTTCCCCGGCGACACGGAAGTTTCTTCAAAGGGTTTCTGTACTGCCTGGGCCAAGAAACCGTAGGCTTTAAGCGGTTGTATTGAAATTGGGGCGGTTCAGTCCTTGGCCGCCTCAAGTTTGCGTTTTCCCGCTGCTGTTGATCCATCTTCATTTGTCTGGTTGCCTGAATCGGCAGGCGGTGCCAATGCGGTCGAAATTGACACGCTGGCGGTCAACCCCCTGCCCGCTGGTCCGTCGGCGAGATCGATGCGGGCATGATGCAGATCGGCAACGCGGCGACAAATGGCGAGTCCGAGTCCCGTGCCTGGCTTATTTTGGCCGACGAGGCGACAGAAACGCTCAAAAACATTTTCGCGCTGGGCGGCGGGAATTCCCGGACCATCGTCAGTAACCTCGATCAGCACTTCCCCCGCCAAATGTCGAACATCGATAGTGATGTTGCCACCATTGGGTGTATAGCGAATTGCGTTATCGACAAGATTGGAAAGCAGCATGGCAAGCAAGTCTGGATTGCCCTGTACTAGAGGAAGATCCGGTTCGACCATGAGTTCCATTACCTGATGACGATGTAAGGCCAAGGGCGCAAGGTCAGCGCAGATGGCCTCGGTCAAATCCCCGAGGTGGACTGATTCGACCTTGGGCAGATTGTGTTCGGGATCGAGGCGCGCCAACGTCAGCAATTGCCCGACCAGGCGGATGCCCCGCTCCACGCTGCGCTCAAGCTGGTTGAAGCCATTCAGACGCTCAGCTTCATCCTCGGCGGCGCGCAATACGCTCAGATGCACCCGTATGGCCGCAAGGGGCGTGCGAAGTTCATGGGCGGCATTTGCCGTGAAGCAGCGTTCGTTCTCCAGTGCGCGTGTCACATTCTGCAGGAGATCATTCAGCGCCAGCACGATGGGTCGGATTTCTTCCGGGGCATGGCCAATATCAATTGGCCTGAGATCGTCAGTCTTCTTGTTGCCAATTTGGTTGGCAATCAAGCGCAGCGGGCCGAGCCCCCTGAAGATCGAGTACCACAACATTAATATCAAAACAGGGATCCCGATCAGCATCGGCTTGACCAGATTGAAAGCAATGCCCTCTAACAGGCGATTGCGTATGTCATGCGCCTCCGACACCAGAATGTGGAAGGAATGGTGCCGGTCCCAGATACCAAAATGTCGCCAGACGACCCCGTCACTATCTTTAGATTCTGAAAACCCGTCTTGCGCCGACATAGGAACCAGCGGCGCATTGGCCGACCTCACCAGCAGTTTCCCCTGTCCGCTCCAGATCTGATAACGCGTGTGTCGTTCATATTCGCTGTAGGCCCTTTGCGTGGCATCGACACCACTTGGCCGGTCTCTGCCTTGTACATCAGGCCGGGATTTTCCGGCAGCCACCAATTGGCCTGCCCGTTGCAACAAATCCGGCCACTCCCCCAATACCTCCCTGATATCCGACGAACCGGTGATTGCCGGAAGCTCGACCGGATCAATATCGTCCGGATCGGATACCCGCAGCAGCGCCATGGCGGTCAGGGCAAGGTGGGCATCAAAGAGTTCGTACGTCTCTTCGATCGAATTATGGATCGTCACCCACATCACCGTGCCCCAGTAGGCAAACGTAGCGGCGATCATTGTCGCCATCAGGCGTTTGCCCAGAGACATGGCGCCGGGGGGCCTGATCACGCGGGAGATCTCGCGATCGTGTAGCCAACCCCTCGCACTGTTTTGATAGAGTCGCTGCCGAGTTTGTGGCGCAGGTTGTGGATATGCACTTCAATAGCGTTGCTCTCCACGTTCCGGTTCCAGCCGTACAGAGCGGTCTCCAGTTGGCTGCGCGTAACCACACGTCCAACCCCGTCCATCAATGCCTGTAGGATCGCCAATTCCCGGGTGGAGAGAGAGAATTCCTGATTATTCCTGCTGACGGTGTGTGCAGTGAGATTCAGTGCCAGATCGCCCACCCTGAGCGTGCCGCTACCCCGCCCTGAACGTCGGACCAGGGCCCGCAGCCTGGCAATCAGTTCCTCCATGTCAGCCGTCTTGACCAGGTAGTCGTCGGCACCGCGCTCAAGACCAAGTACCTTGTCACGCGTGCTGTCACGCGCCGTGAGCAAAAGCACCGGCAGGCTGCTGCCGCTGGCCCGCAACTGGCGCAAAACCTCCATGCCATCTATCACTGGCAGCTTGATGTCGAGCACCATCAAATCGAACTCCCCGGACTCCAGCACACCGAGCGCGCTCTTGCCATCTTTGACCCAGGTGACGGTAAAGCCGGCCTTGCTGATTGCCGAACGCAACCCGTCCCCCAGCAGGGCATCGTCTTCCACGAGCAACAGTTTCACACCTACCCTCCCCCAGAGTGCAAGGCACACAAGCCCCGCCCGTCACGCACCTCGATTGCAGAACTCGGATTTGTTTGCGCCGGCCCACCGAAGAATCTCACGCACACTGGCGTTCCTTAAGGAATCTTAACATTCCTGGCCGCTTTGAAATAAACCATTAAGCCTTTATTGGTATGGTGCGCGACAGTTGAAAATAATCCGGCGTCAGGTAAAGGGGATTCACGCATGGCGAACAAGCGTACCGTTTTGTTTCTCAGATTCTGCTCGGCTGCTGTTGCAGCCATGCTTTTCGGGCTGTTGCCTGGCCGTGAGGTACTTGCCGCCGAGGATCCCATGGCCAACGCCCGGATCATTGGTGAAAAGCGCTGCGGCGAGTGTCATGACTCCGAAAGGAGTCTTTTCGGCCATACCCAGCACGCCAAGATATTCCGCGAGAACCCGCGTAACGAACAGGAGAAATCGGTCTGCGAGGCTTGCCACGGCAATGGTTCCCTGCATGCCGCCGACACCAAGGACAAAACCAAGATCATCAGTTTTGACAAGGAGTGGGGTACGCCGGTCGACAAGCAGGTCGCCCAGTGCATGGCCTGTCATGCCGGCGGACAGCGTATTTTTTGGCAAGGATCGATCCACCAGAAAAACAAACTGGCCTGCTCGGACTGCCACAATCCGATGGCACGCTTTTCTGCCAACGGCCTGATGAAGAAGGCCGGTATCACCGAGACTTGTCAGTCCTGCCACCAACAGCAGCGTGCGGAATTCCGCAAGCGGTCACACATGCCAGTACCGGAAGGCAAGATGACCTGTGAGGATTGCCATAACCCCCATGGCAGCTCGACCAAGCGCCTGCTGAAGGCCGACAGCGTGAACGAACTCTGCTATACCTGCCACGCCGAAAAACGCGGCCCCTTCCTCTGGGAACATGCGCCGGTGCGCGAGAACTGCCTGAATTGCCATAGTCCGCACGGCTCCAACGCTGACAAGTTGCTGATCCAGACGCGTCCCTTCCTTTGTTCCGGTTGCCACAGTACGACGGGCACGATGGGGCATGCCGTGTTTGGTAATAACACCCTCGGTTCGGTCGCAAATAGAGACCCCACTGCAATGGGTAGAACTAATGCCGGGCTTTTGACCAATGTGGGAGCAACAATTGTGCCCAATAAGCGCATGACTGGCCGTTCGTGTCAGGAGTGCCATTCGGCCATCCATGGCAGCAACAGTCCTTCTGGCGCGCGCTTCCAGCGCTGACCTGACACGGGAGAGTGAAAATGGCTCAGTTCAAGACTTCAGGGAGTGTTCGCATGGCTGCACGTCCGCGCATGAAAATAATGGCTGCCTGTATCGGCGTCGCCCTCGCCCAGTGGGGCGCCGGTTCCGCCATCGCCGATTCGGCCATCGGTGTCGATACTGCCCTCGGTAACGCGCTTAACCCGCCGGGGCGCTCTGCCGTGCCGCGGCCACTGGCTGAGGATGGCTACGATACCGTGCGCCACTCACCGTCAGGCCAGCTCTATGGGGTTCCCTATGACGTCTCGGGCGAGGCCAACAAGACCGAGGGTGGCTGGGAATACACCGGCGGTGTCGAAGCCGGTTTTCTCGGCGGGGACGGCAACAAAAAGAATGCACAGATGCGCAAGTACATGGATCTGAAGAATGGTGCCTACCTAAACTATTTCGAGGTTGAGGCAGAAAAACCCGATACCGCCAATTTCATCCAGGCCTTCGGCGGTGGTACCGGGCAAAACGACCAGTTCTATGGCATGCAGTTCGGCCGCTATAACGACTGGAAGGTCAAGCTGTTCTATACCGAGACCCAGCACGTCTTCACCGACACCTGGAAGTCACTGTTTGCCGGCGAGGGCACGGGTTATCTGACTACTGGGCTTGCCGGGCCGGTCGCCGTAAATACGGGCAATCCTACGGTTGGCACCGGTGCCTGTACTTCCCTTGCCCCGTGCTGGAGTTACGGCGGGAAAACATACTCGAATGCAACGGCCGTCGCCGCCATCAACGGTATTGCCGGAACCCCCGACGCTACGACGGGAGTTATCGCAACAGTTTCAGGCGCTAATGCCACAGGCGCTACGCAATCCAACTTGGCGAAGGCCATCAGTGACAAACTGGCGGTGACGCCCGAGAGCGAATTGAGTCTGGTGCGCAAGAAGGGTGGTGCCCGGTTCGACATGACACTGGATAATTTCTGGAAGGGCTATGCCAGCTATAGCCAAGAGGAACGCAAAGGTGCGCGTCCCTTCGCCATGAACGAGGGCAACCTTTCCTACGAAATTCCCGAACCGATCGATTACACCACCCATGAACTTCTGGCCGGCCTGCAGTATGCCGATTCGCTGACCCAAGCCAATCTGCGCGCTTCTTTCTCGATGTTCCGCAACAACATCGGTGTTCTGAATGTCATGGACCCCATGATGTCTGAAGCGACTCGCAATGCCGGGATTCAGGGGGCGACCTACGACCTTTACCCCGATAATGATTCATTCAACTTGAAGGGTGAATTCGCACGTTCGTTACCCGATTTCTACAAGGGGCGTTTTACTGCTGCGGTCTCATGGGGGACCAACCGGCAAAACGATAATTTGCTCTCGCCGATTTCCCCGTTCCAGAACACCCAGCTCGCAGCGGCAGGCATTACCACCCTGTCAGGCAACAATATTCCCTATGCCGCAAACAGCGCACTGGTTTCGAACTGGAACACCCCTGCTGCATTGAGCCAGCACAGCGCCGACCAGCGTATCGACAACAAGCTGCTCGACCTGGGCCTGTCTGTCCGGCCAACGGATGATCTCAGCATGAAAGGGTCGTACCGCTACTACGAGACGGAGAATAAGGGTGGCTATATGGCGTACAACCCACTCACCGGACAATTCGGCCGGGGGATAGCTGATGCCAACGGGCTCACCAACCTGGATACGATAGTCGGACTGAGACCCGGGGCTACTCCTCTAACTGCCGGGAGTTGCTATGTGCCGCCCGGATATCCTGCTGTGCCGGGTTGTACCTTTGGAGCGGTGGCAGCCAATGGTTCCAACGTTCCTGTCTTCGGTCAGGCGCGCTCGACCAAGCAGACGAACTACGGATTATCTTCGGACTACGACCTGACCAAAACCAGCAGCCTCAATGCAGCCATCGAGCGGGAAGAGTTCAAGCGCGATTTCCGGGAGCGTGACAAGACCTGGGAGGACAAGATCAAGGTCGGTTACGTCAACCGTGCCCTGACGGTCGAGGAAATCCCCCTCACTTTGCGCGCATCTTATGAGAACGATCGCCGGCGTGGTAGCGATTACCGCTTCCGGACGTTTGAAGATTTGGGCACCGGGCTTCCCGGTCTTACCGTAGCGGAGCAGATTGCTGCCTATCAGGCGGTCAATCCCACTGTGGCTAGTAACGTCACCCCTACGGGCTACGCAGCCTGGAACGCCAACCTGTTTAACCGCTACTCTTATTATTTCCGGAAGTACGATCAGGCCGACCGTGACCAGAACATCCTGAATACCCGGCTGAACATTCTGGCTCGGGAAGATCTGGATGTAGGGGCGACCTTCCAGTACAAGACCATCAAGTATCCCGACAGCTATTACGGTCAGGAGAAGGACGATCAAAATTCGCTGACGCTGGATCTCAATTACCAACCGGCGACAGACCAATCGTTCTACACCTTCTATTCCTTCCAGCAAGGCAAGAAGTCGATGGCCCTGAACTCGGGCGTTGCTTCGGCTACCAATACGGCCTGCGCGACAGCGGGGCAATCTTTGGCCAACTTGTCCGTGTTCGGCTATTCGGCCTGTTCGGACGGCATCGGCAACAACGGCGGTCGCCCGCTGACGTCATCCTGGCGGGCGGATACCGAGGACCAGAACGATGTTTTCGGAGCTGGCTTCCAGCAAGGCTTTGGCACCATACGCTTCGGGGTTGATTACACATACTCTTACAGCACCACCGATGTCAGGTACAAGTACGGGAGCACTTCGCTTTCCAACGTAGCCGGCACGCAAGCTGCGATGGCCTTGGCTACCGGCAGTGCGCTGCCCAGCATGACGACCACCCAGCACATCCTGAATTTCAACCTCATCATCCCGATCGACAAGAAAATGGCGGTACGCCTGTTCGA
>CAIYZZ010000112.1 GCA_903930805.1 uncultured Rhodocyclaceae bacterium
GGCTATCCGCAAGGGCTGTACCAACAAGGTACTGGGTATGCTGGCCGATCTTGCCGAGAGCGAGAAAGAGAAGTTTGCCAAGTTCTGGGGCGAGTTCGGCAAGGTGCTCAAGGAAGGCATTGGCGAAGACTTTTCAAACAAGGAAAAGATCGCCGGCCTGCTGCGCTTTGCCTCGACACTCACCGATACCAAGGACGAAACTGTCGCGCTGGCCGACTACATCGGCCGCATGAAGCCCGAGCAGGAAAAAATCTATTACGTCACTGCAGAGACTTTCAACGCGGCAAAAAACAGCCCGCATCTTGAAGTCTTCCGCAAGAAGGGTATCGAAGTGATTCTGCTGTCGGATCGTGTTGACGAGTGGGTCGTCTCGCACCTGAGCGAATTCGAAGGCAAGCAACTCGTTTCGGTCGCTAAGGGTGGCCTCGATCTGGGCAAACTTGAAGACGAGGCCGAGAAGCAGGAGCAGGCCAAAGACGCCGACGAGTTCAAGGACTTGACCGATAAAATCGGCAAGAGTCTGGGCGAACGCGTCAAGGAAGTGCGCGTCACGCACCGCCTTACCGACAGCCCAGCCTGCCTGGTGGCCGACGAGCACGACGTTTCCGGCAACCTCTCCCGCATCCTCAAGGCGGCTGGACAGTCGGCACCGTCAGCCAAACCCATCCTCGAAATCAACCCGCGCCACCCCGTGGTGCTGCGCCTCAAGTATGAAGACAAGAAGTTCGACGACTGGTCGGCGGTGCTGTTCGAGCAGGCCTTGCTCGCAGAAGGTGGCCAACTCGATGATCCGGCCACCTTCGTCAAACGCATCAATGAGCTGATGATGACGATGAGCCAGCCTGGCGGCTGATTGGTTGCTTGGCGACACGATGGAGGCCTATTACGCTATCATTAAAACCAGCGAGGGATAATCGGCGCAGCGGTTTGGCTAACTAGGGTTCCGCTACTTACCGCCCACAATGGCTATAAAGGAGGTGGGGATGCCTGTAGATGTCGATTTGCGCCTTGATGTTTTGGGCGTTTGCTGCCCGTTGCCTCTTATCCAGCTCGCCAAGGCAGTCAAGGATCTTAAGCCGGGACAGATGCTATCGATCACCGGCAACGATCCCATCTTTGAACCTTCTGTCCGAGATTTCTGTCAAGCCAAGGGCCATGCCGTGCTTGAGGTAACCGCAGACGATCAGCACCGGGTAACGGTTCTGATCCGGGTCGGAGGCTGACATGGCCAGCGAGCAGATCTCGACTCAACCGGACACCGTTGCTCTGGCCAGGAAGAAGGGCACCATCCTGCTGGTCAGTGGGGAGTTGGACAAAGCCCTTCTGGCCTTTGAAGTGGCTGCCGGCTTTCAGGCAATGGGCATGGAAATGAGTATGTGGTTCGTACTCTATGGTGCCAATTGCCTGCGCAAGCCGCGTTCGATATTTTCTCCCGCCAAGTGGTTTGGCAAGCTTCGTGGCGGTGCAGGCCGTACACCGGAAACCGACGTGGCACTGCAACGCGTGGTGCGTGGACTCAATCACGATGGTGCCTGCAATCTGCCGCTGTCGCAGCTCAACTATGGGGGTGTCGGCCCCATGATCATCCGCCACATCATGCGGCGCAAAGGCATGGCGCAACTTGAGGATCTCATTCGCGGCGCACAGGAACTGGGCGTTCGCTTTACCATCTGCCAAATCTGCGTCGATGCCATGGCTTTTTCCGTACCGGATGACTTGACCGTCGAGGCCGAGGTCAAGGGTGTCAGTGCGTACTACCTCGAAGTTGCTGCGGCGCACTACAACGTTACGTTCTGAGCGTAGTTGTATGCGGACATCTGGCGACAGGCACCTTCTCCTCTCATGACCGTTCTCGACGGCAAGATCAGTTATCCAGAGTTGACGCATGGAGAGTTGACCCTACTGCTCAACATGGGGGAGCGGTTGGTCGCGGAACTGGATCTGAACAACGTTCTGGCTCTGGTGGCCGACACTGCCTGTCAGGTCGTTCAGGCAGAGACTCTAAGCGTACCGGTGATCGACGAGGATCGGCAGACATTTACCTATCAAGCCGCGAGTGGTGAGTACGGCATGGCGATTCGCGGCGAGACCTTTCCAATCCACGAGGGCGCTTGCGGCTGGGTACTCCAACACCAGCGTCCGTTGCTGTTTGGCGAGGGCGGAAATTTTGAACTCGATGCCAACGCCAAGTGGCAGCCGGGCATGGCCTCCAGTCTGTTGGTGCCGCTGATCTGTCGTGGTGCCATCATCGGCGGTTTGTCGGCAATGGGGAAGCGCGGTA
>CAIYZZ010000113.1 GCA_903930805.1 uncultured Rhodocyclaceae bacterium
AAATAAGGCATTTAAAAGGCCTACGGTAAAACTGCTGGAAGACTATGGCAATGTAAAAGTGTTGTCCAGTCCAAAACTTAGCGTGATGAACAACCAGACCGCCACGCTGAAGGTGGCCGACAACGAAGTGTATTTCACCATGAAGGCGGATACCACGCAGAACAATGGTTCATCGCTAACGACCTACACCACTACTCCTAGTTCCGTAACAGTTGGCTTCATCATGACTGTCACACCACAAATCAGCGACGGCGACGAAGTGACAATTAATTTGCGCCCCACGATCACACGGGTAGTCGGTTATAAAAATGACCCTAACCCAGATCTTGCTAAGGTTGGCGTTGTTAACCCTATTCCACAAATCCAGACAAGGGAGATGGAATCGATCATCAAGGTCAGCAGCGGGCAAACTGCTGTAATGGGGGGGTTGATGCAGGACTCACTCAACAACAAGGATCAGGGCCTGCCCACACTTTCCAGCATGCCGTTGTTCGGGCAGCTCTTCCAGCAGCGCACTGACGAGCGCAAAAAGACCGAGTTGGTGATATTTCTTCGTCCGGTGGTCATCAGGGACGCCAGCGTCGAGGGTGACTACAAGGAATACCGTAACCAGTTACCCAGCCAGGATTTCTTCGACAAGGGCAACTTGGGTCCGCCACAGCAGCGCCTGAATAATCCGTGGGGTAGCGCTCAGTGAGCCTGCTGATGGATGCGCTCCGCAAGGCGGAGCAGCAGAAGCAACAGCTTGCGGCACAGGGGCAGCAGGGGCAGAGTGAGCCTGAAGTCAAACCACTGCAGGGTTTGGCGCTTGAGCCGCTGTCGCACCAAAGTGAACCCAAAGTGCCCGGCGCCCTGCCATTCGCCCCCGTTCCCGAGAAAGCAGCGGCCAGTCCGGGCATTCCGTTTTCGGCTGACACTTCGGCCAAGACCACCAAAGGTGACCGTCTGCCAGAATTACCCACCCGGCTCGAAGATCTGGACGAGCAGTTCATGGCCCATGCGGCGCAGCCGCCCCTGCGTGCCCAGCCCGCCCCGGTTGCCTCACCACTGCTGTCACCAGCGCCACCTCCTGCTCGCGACAAGGCAATCGAGGCCTCTCCCGAGAACGCCCGCAAACTTTTTGAAGCCAAACAGCCGGCGCAAAAAAACAACCGCAGCTTCGCCATCGCCATCGGGCTGGTCAGCCTGGTTGCAGCCATTGGCATTGGTGGCTACTTCTGGTGGCAGTTACAACCAAAAGGCGGGTTGGTTGCCAGCGGCACCCCGGTGGTACCACCAGTGCCTGCCGCGCCGATTGCCACAGCGTCGACCACTGCTGTCCCTCCAGCGCCGACTTTCCCCAGCCCGGCCACCGCACCACAACCGGCACAGCGCGACTATGGCGACAGCGATGCGCCGCCAGCGAAACGTACTGAAACGAAGCCAGCTCAGCAAGGGCCGGCCAGCGCCAAGCCGGAATCACCGATTCGTCTCACCACAGCCCAACAAAAGACTGACCCGCTACTCGATCAGGCCTATCAGGCATTCAATCGTGGCGATAGCACGCTGGCCCAAACCCAGTGGCAAAAAGTGCTGGCAGCCGACCCCCGTAATGCAGATGCCCTGCACGGCCTCGCTGCGGTCGCCCAGCAGCGCCAGCAACCAAATGAAGCCGCCGACTATTACCTGCGTGCACTGGAGGCCAACCCGAAAGATGCACTGGCGCTCTCCGGCCTCGTCTCGATCAGGACTTCGGCCAATGCAGATCAGACGGAAAGCCGGCTCAAAAACATGCTGACCGAGCAACCAGATTCTCCCTATCTGAATTTTGCTCTTGGCAATCTTTACGCCCGCAGCATGCGCTGGGCAGAGGCGCAACAATCATTCTTCAGAGCCCATACGGCAGATTCGGCCAACCCCGACTACCTCTTCAACCTCGCCGTCAGTCTTGATCAATTGCATCAACCCCGCCTTGCCGTCCAGTATTACAATCAGGCACTCACTGCAGTTGCGCAGCAACCGGCCGGATTTGACGCAGCTCAGGTAGCGGCGCGGCTAAAAGTTCTGCAGGCGGGCCTGTAACCTTTTGACTCGGACGCGGATTACCGCCCGCGCGTCGGCGGTTCCGCGTAAACGCAGCAGGAACTAAGTAGCTCAGGGATGAACGCCAATACAAATCGTCAGCCTATCGGCCAGGTACTGATCGCACAAGGCGTAATCAGCGAGGATCAGTTGCGCATCGCGCTCCTCGAGCAGATGAAATCCAACCAGCCCGTTGGCAAGTTGCTGGTGAGTCTTGGCTTCGTTTCCGAGGCCACCCTGCGCGACGCGCTCGGCGAATCGCTCGGACATAAGTCGGTCGACCTTAGTCGCGCCACGGTCGACCCAGCAGCATTGCGCCTGGTTCCGCACGACATCGCCAAGCGCCATCGCCTGCTGCCCCTCGACTATGCGCCTGAGCAGCACCGGATGACGATTGCTATTGCCGATCCCAACGACATCGTTGCGCTGGATCGGCTGCGCGCACTCATCTCTCCCGACCTGATCGTCGACACCGTGCTGGCCGGTGAATCCGAAATCGCCCGCAGTATCGATCAGCATTACGGTTACGAACTGTCGATCGACGGTATCCTGCACGAGATCGAGACCGGCGAAATCGACTTTCGTAGCCTCTCCACCTCGTCGGATGAATACAGTCAGCCGGTGGTGCGCTTGGTCGATGCCCTGCTGACAGATGCCGTCAAGCGCGATGCC
>CAIYZZ010000114.1 GCA_903930805.1 uncultured Rhodocyclaceae bacterium
ACAAGACGCTGGGCACATTGCTCAACGATTCGCAAAATGCGCAGGGCCTGCAAGCTGCCTCGCTGGTCGGGCGCGGTGTGCTGGTGCCCGGCAGTGGCATGAGCCTGGTCAATGGTGGCGGCGGTTTTGGTATCGAGTTGGCCGAGCCAGCCGACGTAGTCACGGCGACCATCAAGGACGCGAATGGCATGGCAATTCGCACGCTGCAACTGGGTAGCGGCGCACAAGGCGTTCAGTTGGTGCCCTGGGATGGCAAGGCCGATAACGGCCAGCAGGTAGCGGACGGCAAATATTCCGTGTCGGTGTCGGCCAAGCGCGGCACGCAGGCGGTGAGTTCGAGCGTCCTGTCAGCAGTACAGGTTTCGGGGGTGATTCGCACCGGCACGACGATGAGCGTCGAGGCCGGTGGCTCGGTTTATGCGTTGAACGATATCAAAGGCATTGTCTAAGCAATCTGACAAGCAGGACAGGAGAAGAAAATGGGTTTCCAACAAGGATTGAGTGGCCTCAACGTCTCGGCCAAAGCCCTCGACGCAATTGGCAACAACATCGCCAACTCCAACACGGTTGGTTTCAAGACATCGCAGGTACAGTTTGCTGATGTGTATGCTGCCTCGCTGAGTGGCGGGGGCGGCGGCCAGATTGGTATCGGCGCATCCGCTCCCAGCATTGCCCAGTTGTTTACCCAGGGCAACATTACAACCACCAATAATCCGCTTGACCTGGCGATCAACGGGGGCGGGTTTTTTCGCCTGTCCGATAGCGGCACGCCCGTATATAGCCGCAATGGCCAATTTTCACTGGACAAGGACGGTTACGTTGTCAATCCGGGTGGCTTGCGCGTTACTGGTTACGGCGTTGATGACACGGGGGCCATCGTTCCGGGCGATTTTGCTGACTTGCGCCTTTCAACGACCAACATCGCGCCGAGTACCACCACGACGAGCCAGGTGCAAGTCAACCTGGATTCGCGCGCGCTTCCGCCGGCGGGAAATACGGCGAACAAAATTACCGGTTCGGCTGATCTAAGCTTACTGTCATCTCCATATACGATCGACTCGACGAACAACACCCTCGTAATCACGACTAATCCAGGGAATGGCGGTGCGACAACATCAGGCACCGTGACGATTCCTGCCGGCTCATACTCCGGCGCGAGTGCGCTGATGACGGCAGTCCAGTCGGGTATCACTGCGGCCAATGTGCCGGTAACGGTGTCACTGGATAGTACTGGCAAGTTGTTGGTGTTTACTTCGGATGCTGTCGGTTCGGGCGTTTCGACATCCGGGACGGCAGTTAATCCGGCGACGGTCTCTGTCACTGGCGGTACTGCCTCTGCGGCTTTGGTGGGCACAACGACAACTACCCAAGTAGCATCGAATGGTTTTCAACCCCTGGTCAATGGCTCACCCCCCGTCAATTCCTATACGGCATCAACCGCGCAGACGGTTTACGACTCGCTGGGCAATCCGCATACCATGACGATGTATTTCGCGAAAACATCGAATGACAACAGTTGGCAACTCTATACCGCCCTTGATGGAAACTTCGTTACGACGACGAGCGGAACCATTGTCCCGACGCCCCTAAGCTTCAGTCCTACCGGTGCCTTGACGTCTCCTTCAACTCCGATTCAGTTGAGCTTTGAACCCGGGACGGGCGCGGCAACTCTCGCCTATACACTGGATCTCACCGGCAGCAGCCAATATGGCATCAGCTTTGGTGTCAATAACTTGCTACAGGATGGTTACACCTCAGGCCGACTGACGGGCATATCGGTATCGCCGGACGGCACAGTGCAGGGTAATTATTCAAATGGCAAGACACGCAACCAAGGTCAGGTCGTCCTCGTTAGCTTCAATAGTCCCAACGGGTTGATGTCGATGGGCAACAACGTGTGGGCTGAAACGTCGGAATCCGGCCAACCGATCCCCGGCACGCCGGGGCAGGGCAGTCTGGGGTTGATCCAGTCGGCTGCGGTTGAAGAATCCAACGTCGACCTGACGGCGGAGCTGGTGAATATGATTACCCAGCAACGCGTCTATCAGGCCAATGCGCAGACGATCAAGACGCAGGATCAGGTGCTGCAAACCCTGGTCAACCTGCGTTAATAAAAAGTCGGCGCTGACAGTACGGCTAACTAAGCGGCGAAATGAGCGGCTAAATGAGCGGCAAATAGACCATGGACAGACTGATCTACACAGCGATGACCGGTGCCAGTGGCACGATGTCGCGTCAGGCGGCCGTGGCGCACAATCTCGCCAACGTCACCACGCAGGGTTATCGCGCCGAGGAGCATCGCCTGCGCGCCGTGCAGGTGCAGACGCACAACAGTACCCCGGCGGCTTTGCCGACGCGTGCTTTTGCCGTGGATGCCAGTACCCATACCGATTTCAGCGAAGGCGCGCTGATCTACACTGGTGGCCAGTATGACGTTGCCGTGAAGGGCAAGGGATGGATCGCGCTGGCACTGCCGGAAGGCGGCGAGGTCTACACACGCAACGGCAGTTTCGAGACGTCCGAAGCCGGCGTGCTGCAAACCCATACTGGTATTCCGGTACAGGGCGATGGTGGCCCGATCACCATACCGCCGAATTCGCGCGTCACCATCGAGCGTGACGGCACGATCTCGACAGTTCCCCAGAGCGGTGCCCAGAACGTCGTGAGTGTGGTGGGCCGCATCAAACTGGTGAATCCACCTGAAACCGACCTAATGCGCGGCCCCGATGGCTACTTCCGCATGAGTGGGGGCAATGAGGCCGAGCAGGACGCCACCGTCAAGATTGCCCCTGGCTACACCGAAAACAGCAACGTCAATCCGGTTGAACAGATGGTGTCGATGATTTCTCTGGCACGCCAGTTCGAGATGCAGATGCGCATGATTACTACCGCCGAAGCCAACGATCGTGCCGCGACGCAGATATTGGCCCCACGTTAATGATGAGCCCACCCCGCAAACCTTCGCTGCGCTCGGTTCTCCCCTCAAGGGGCAGAAACTCTTGGGGCGGCCCTGCGAGTTTCTAAGGATAAATAAATGATTCGATCTCTCTGGATTGCCAAAACTGGTCTCGATGCGCAGCAGACGAATCTTGATGTCATTTCGCATAACCTCGCCAACGTCAGTACCAA
>CAIYZZ010000115.1 GCA_903930805.1 uncultured Rhodocyclaceae bacterium
AATAACCCGTGACGAACCCGCGCCGCTTGACCACGGCATCGAGTTCCAGCAGGGTTTCCAGTAATTCTGTCATCTGGCCCAGCGGCCAGGCATTCGGGCCATCGGACAAGGCCTTGGATGGATCGGGGTGTGTTTCCATGAATAAGCCTGCAACGCCAGCCGCCACGGCCGCCCGCGCCAGCACAGGCACGAACTCGCGCTGACCACCCGAAGAGGTTCCCTGCCCGCCCGGCAACTGCACCGAATGGGTTGCATCGAAAACCACCGGGCAACGCGTCTCACGCATGATCGCCAGCGAGCGCATGTCGGACACCAGATTGTTGTAGCCAAACGACGCGCCGCGCTCGCAAACCATAATGCTGTCTGCTCCGCCATTCACCTCTCTCGCTTTGGCGACGACCTGCTGCATATCGCCCGGTGCAAGAAACTGGCCCTTTTTGATATTGACCGGCTTGCCAGATGCTGCGCAAGCCTGGATGAAATCGGTCTGCCGGCAGAGGAAGGCCGGCGTCTGCAAGACATCGACCACAGCAGCCACAGCGGCGATCTCGTCTTCGGCATGCACATCGGTAATTACCGGCACGCCGATCTGGCGCTTGACCGCCGCGAGGATGCGCAAACCTTCTTCCATGCCAAGACCGCGGAATGACTTGAAAGAACTTCGGTTGGCCTTGTCGTAAGAGGCCTTGAAGATGTAGGGAACACCGAGCTTGCCGGTGATTTCTTTCATCCGACCAGCCACATCGAGGCAGAGTTGTTCCGACTCGGCAACGCAGGGGCCGGCAATGAGGAACAGGGGCTTGTCTAGGCCAGCCTCGAAGTGACAGAGTTTCATGATTGACTTTGCCGTCTCGCCAGCGCCGACTTTACAAAAGCGATGAAAAGCGGATGGCCGGTGCGCGGATTCGAGGTGAACTCCGGGTGGAACTGCACACCGACGAACCACGGATGCATGCTTTGCGGCAGTTCCATGATCTCGGGCAGATTCTCGGTGGGAGTGTGCGCACTGATGACGAGACCGGCCGCTTCAAGTTTGGGCACGTAGGTGTTATTCACTTCGTAACGGTGACGGTGGCGCTCATTGACTTCCTTGCCGTAGATCGAGGCGGCCAGCGTACCCTCTTTCAGGGGACAGCGTTGCGCGCCCAGACGCATGGTGCCGCCCAGATTGGAGTCGACATCGCGCCGTTCGACCTTGCCTTCCCGATCCATCCATTCGGTAATCAGTGCGACCACGGGATGCGGCGTATCGGCATCGAACTCGGTACTGTTGGCGCCCGCCAATCCAGCCACGTGACGCGCAAACTCGATGGTCGCCAACTGCATGCCGAGGCAAATGCCCAGGTAAGGCACCTTGTTCTCGCGGGCATAGCGGATCGCCGCAATCTTGCCCTCGGTGCCACGCTTGCCAAAACCGCCGGGGACGAGAACGGCATCCATCGTCGCCAGCGCTTGCGCACCATTGGTTTCGACTTCTTCAGAGTCGATGTAATGAATCTTCACCTTGCTGCGGGTGTGAATACCGGCGTGTATCAGTGCTTCGCTGAGCGACTTGTAGGATTCGGTGAGATCCACATATTTGCCGACGAAGGCGACATTGACCTCATGTTCAGGATGCTCAAGTGCCTCGACGATTTTCTTCCACGCCGACAGATTGGCCGCCTTCGCCAAGATGCCCAGCTTGTGACAAACGATCTCGTCGAGCATCTGGTCATGCAGCATGCCGGGAATCTTGTAGATCGAGTCGGCGTCGAGCGCGGCGATCACCGCCTCGGGCTGCACATTGGTGAAGAGCGCGATCTTGCGGCGTTCCTCCTCGGGAATCGGCCGGTCGGCACGGCAGAGCAGGATATCGGGCTGGATGCCGATCTCGCGCAAATCCTTGACCGAGTGCTGGGTCGGCTTGGTTTTCAGCTCGCCGGCAGACGCAATGTAAGGTACCAGCGTGAGATGGATATAGCAGGCGTTGTTCTTGCCTTCCTGGATGCCCATCTGACGGATAGCTTCGAGGAAAGGCAGTGATTCGATGTCACCTACCGTGCCGCCCACTTCAACGATGGCGACTTCCGCACCTTCCGCACCACGCTTGATGCAGAGCTTGATCTCGTCGGTGATATGCGGAATGACCTGCACGGTCTTGCCAAGATATTCGCCGCGCCGCTCCTTCTTGATCACCGACTCGTAGATCTGGCCGGTAGTGAAGTTGTTGCGCTTGCCCATCTTGACACTGGTGAAGCGCTCGTAGTGGCCCAGATCGAGGTCGGTTTCGGCACCGTCTTCTGTGACGAATACTTCGCCGTGCTGAAACGGCGACATCGTGCCAGGATCGACGTTGATGTAGGGATCGAGTTTGAGGTGGGTAACCTTGATGCCGCGTGATTCTAGAATGGCACCCAAACTGGCGGCGGCGATGCCCTTGCCCAAACTGGACACGACACCCCCCGTGACGAAGACATATTTGGTCATGACAAAGCCGGAGCGGGAAAGCCGAATGATAACGGAAAGACCCTCGTCCTAAAAGAGGGGAAATGCATCAGGTGGCGGATCTCTGGGGTGGAAACTTGGCTTCTTCGCGCAACACGGTCAATTGCGCCAGCAGGCGGTCGCGGCAGGCATACATCTCACCGATCCGGTTGCGCGCAACCGCAGGATCATGTTGATGGACGTGCATAAGGTCCGCACCGACTTCGTGCACAGTGGAATGCACAGCCACGAGCGACCCGTAAGCCGGGAGCTGGCCGTAGCGGGATTTCCCAATACCACTCAGCCACTGCCCAAAACGACACGCACGATGATCCAGCGGCGGCCAATGGGCTGCTGGCCCACCTTCAGTATTCAGGGCCGCAACAAACTGGCGTACCCAGCGCAAATGGTCGATTTCGATGGTCAGTAGGGGCAGATCCTCTCTTGGCCAGATGGGAACATCATGCCACTCTTCTGGCTGACGCCATGCCTGCGCCCAAGCTGGCAACTGGTCTGCCGGCATCGGCCGGGCGATGCCATAGCCCTGCGCGGAATCACAGCCCAGTTGCAGCAGCAAACGCCCATGCGCGAGAGTCTCGACTCCCTCGGCGATCACCTCGCGGCCGAAAGCCATCGCCAGACCAACAATGCCATCGACGATGGCCAGATCATCGGGATCTTCCAGCATGTCACGCACAAAGCTCTGGTCGATTTTCAAGGTATCGGCCTGCAGTTGCTTGAGATAGGTCAGAGAAGAATAGCCGGTGCCAAAGTCATCGATGGCAAATTTCACCCCCAAGGCATGACAGGCACTGATCACCCCGGAAACCTGCGTCAAGTCGTCGAGCGCCGCCGTTTCGAGAATCTCGAGTTCGAGATGAGGTGGTGATACCTCGGGATAGCGTGCCAGGATATCCTGCAGGGTCTTGACAAAACTCTCCGACTGCAACTGCTGTGCCGCGATATTGATGCTTATCACCATATCCAGGCCATCAGCAAGCCAGTCTTTCATCTGTTGCAGCGCTGCCTGCAATACCCAGAGCCCCAGTTCAGACTGCAAGCCGACGAAATCGATAACCGGAAGAAATTCCGCCGGCTGGAGTAAGCCGCGCTCTGGATGCTGCCAGCGAATCAAGGCCTCCGCGCCAGTTATTTTTCCTGTGCGCATGCTCACCTTGGGTTGGTAATAGAGAAGGAACTCGTTCCGTTCGAACCCTTGCAGAATGGCTTGCTGAGATTCCCGCCGAATCTCAGACTGACGATCATTTTCCGCATCGAACAGGGTGTAGCGATTGCGCCCGCTTTGCTTGGACGCATACATGGCCTGATCGGCATGGCGGATCAAGGTATCAGGATCTGCCCCATCCATTGGGAACAAGGTGACGCCAATACTGGCGGACAATATCGCCTCGCCTTCGGGCAACGGAAATGGCGCACAAAGTGCGCTGCGCAAACGTTCCAGCGCAATCTCACATTCGTCAAGATGCGTCAGGTTGCTCAACAGGACGACAAACTCGTCCCCCCCGAGACGACTTACCGTATCGCCCCCCCGCACGCACGCATTCAGCCGGTGCGCAGCCTCGACCAGCAGGCGATCGCCAGTCGCGTGGCCCCAGGTATCGTTGACCGGTTTGAAGCCATCAAGGTCAAGGTAACAAACCGCCAGCAGGAGTTCATTGCGCAGGGCAATCGCAATGGCCTGGTGCAATCGATCAGAAAGCATACGGCGATTCGGCAGGCCGGTGAGCGCGTCGAAATACGCCATGCGTTCGAGACGCAACTGGCTTTCCTTCAATTCACTGATATCGCTGGAAAGACCAATGAAGTGAGTTAGTTTGCCATCGGGGGTCCGCACCGCAGAAATACTGGTTTCCTGTATGTAAATGCCGCCATCCTTGCGCCGGTTCGAGAGTTCACCACGCCAGAAACCTTCTTCAAGCAAGGTTTTCCACATGGATTGGTAAAACTGCTTGTCATGCTTGCCGGAAGAGAGAAATCGCGGGTTGTTGCCAATGACCTCCTTGCGTAAATAGCCTGTCAGACCGAGAAAAGTGTCATTCGCTTCGATGATTTTGCCCTGCGTATCGGTGATCACAATGCCTTCCTGGGCATGCTCGAAAACACCGGCGGCCAGTTGCAGTCGCTCCTTGCTGCGCAGGAGCGCACGGTTCGCATATAAAACGCGCCACAAGGCGGCGAGCAACAACGCGATGAAGGTAGCGGCCGCAGCGATAATGGCCTCACCGTAGCGCCCCATCACGTCACTCAACCTAACGGGCAGATCCGCATAAGGACCGAGCCGAAAGTCGAGGAACAGATCGTGCACCGATTGATAGTTGTGCGGCAGGGTCCAGCCATGAATACCCGCAGCACGAGCGGCAGGGTGTTCAGGCGGCAGTTCGAGCAGTGCGATCAACAGATTGCGGGCAAGATCCTCCGAGACGTGATCGAGGCGCGCAAACGGCCAATGCGGATACAAATGGGTGCTGTGCGCATAGGGGAAATTCGGCGTATTACGTGCGCCAACGATGCGGAGCGCCTCAAGATTGAACTTGCCTGCAGCTGACATCGACTCGATGAGATCCGAGCGGACAAAGCCGGCGTCCGCCTTTCCGTCAAGAACACCCATGACAACTTTTTCCTGATTCTGGATTTCGATGATTTCGCGCGTGTCGCGCAGCAAGTCAATCCTGGCGGCACGGGCCTCGGGAAGATGAACCTGCCAACCGCCAAATCCATTTTTGTCGGGCACCATAATGCGCTGCCCACGCAAGTCGGCATAGCCGTTCAGATCGCCGCGTTCGCTCCGGGCAATGACGGTTCCGCCAAAGCGATCGACCGGACCACGCGGGCCAGAAACTCGCATCGTGGCAATACGCGCGACAGTGCCGGCGGTTTCGAGTTCGACATAGTGACCGGTATTTGTCACCAGCAGGTCGATGTACCGCGCGGCAACGGCAGGCGCAAACTCGGCCAGAGTCAGTGGCACGATCTCGAACCGGCGCGGGGCGAGTTGTTTCGAGAGATAGTCGGCATGTGCCTGCCAGTCACTGATGGCCCGATCTGCTCCCCGGTAGGCCAGGACACCGATACGCAGGACTTCGATTTCAGCTGCTGAGGCCCGCAACGAGAGAAGCGCGCTGAAGATCAGCAGCGACTGAATGATTACGACGAGCAGTGGCAGTCCGCGTTTCACAGGGTTCGCTCGCGAATTTCCGGCCAGGCCTTGCTTAGGTAATACCCCATCGACCAGAGCGTCAGCACGGCTGCAATCCAGATCAACCACATACCCATGGTGGCAACCGGCAAAGGACCGATCGGATCGTGATAAAGCAGCAGCGGAATGGCGATCATCTGCGCGGTGGTCTTCAGTTTACCTACAAACGAAACGGCAACACTGCGCGATGCACCAATTTTTGCCATCCACTCCCGCAGGGCCGAAATGGCAATTTCGCGGCCGATGATGATGAAGGCAACGATGGCATCGGCACGACCGAGTTTCACCAGCATCACCAGCGCGGCCGCCACCATCAGTTTATCGGCCACCGGGTCAAGAAATTCACCGAAGGCCGAGGTTTGGCCGAGTTTGCGTGCCAGCCAGCCATCGAACCAGTCGGTGATGGCCGCGATGACAAAGGCGACCGTGGCAATCAGGTTCTGTTCATGCGCCGGCAATGGCATGTAATAGACGCCCACCACCAGCGGAATCAGTACAATGCGCGCCCAGGTCAGCAGGTTGGGAATATTGAAGGGCATCAGCGCAAACCCTTGTGGATCGCCTCTGCCAACACGCGGCTGATACCAGCCACCCGGCACAAGTCCTCGATCGTCGCCGCCTTGACACCCTCCAGCCCGCCAAATTGCGCCAGCAGCTTGCGCCGCCGTGTCGGCCCCACGCCCGCCACATCCTCCAGCGCCGAGCGGTTGCGCACCTTGGCGCGTCGCGCGCGATGGCCGACGATGGCGAAGCGATGCGCCTCGTCGCGAATTTCCTGAATCAAATGGAAGCCGGGGTTGTCCATGGCCAATTGTAACGGCTCGGGGGTGCCATGCAGGAGCAAGGTTTCAAGTCCGGGTCGGCGCGCTTCGCCTTTCGCCACACCCGCACTGGCAAGGTGGTCAAGCCCTAATTCGGCGAAAACCTCACGCGCCACACCATGCTGCCCCTTACCGCCATCGATCAGCACGAGATCGGGGGCTGCCGTCTCGCCAGTGCCGACTTTCTCATAGCGTCGCATCAGCACCTGGCGCATCGCCGCATAGTCGTCGCCCGGCTGAATACCTTCGATATTGAAACGACGATAGTCGCCCTTCTTCATCGACCCGTCGACGCAGACCACACAGGATGCCACCGTGCCCTCGCCCATCGTATGGCTGATATCGAAACATTCGACGCGGCGCGGCACCTCCGGCAAGTCGAGCGCTGCACGCAGAGCTTCCAACCGCCCGAGCGACCGGTTCTTGGCCTGATGTCTGGCCGTCACCGCCAGCCGCGCATTGTTCAGTGCCATCTCCAGCCAGGCACGTTCCATCTCGTTGCGCGGTGCACCGCAGTGCAAATCGGCAGGTATTTCCTCTAGCGGCCATGGGTCGAGAATCACGCGCGGTGGCGGCATCTGCTCGGCATAGTGCTGCGTCAGAAAAGCCGCCAATCCCTCGGCGGCTTCGGCCTTCACACCCGCCTGCGGAAAATGCGCGCGATCGCCCAGATGCAAACCACCTCGTACCAGCGCTAAATTGACGCACAGTTCGCCACGCTCGACAACCGCGACGACGATATCGACATCGGCATCCTTCGTCGAACTCACATATTGCCGATGCAGCACCGCCTGCAAGGCCTGGATCTGGTCGCGCAAGGTCGCCGCCTGCTCGAAACGCAAGACTGCGGATTCGCTTTCCATTTGTTGCATCAACCGGTCGATCACCTCTGCGTGCCGCCCTTTGAGAAACAACTCCGCCAGTCGCACGTCAGCAGCATAGTCGGTGGCAGAAACCAGTCCGACGCAAGGCGCCTTGCAGCGCCCGATCTGATGCATCAGGCAAGGCCGAGAGCGATGAGCGAAGACCGCCTCTTCGCAGGTGCGCAGGAGGAAGGTCTTCTGAACCATCTGGATGCCCGCGCGCACAGCCAACCCGCTCGGAAACGGCCCGAAGTAGTGCGATTTTTTTTCGAAAGCGCCTCGGTGATAAAAAAGCCGGGGGAACTCGCCACCAGAGAAGCCAATATAGGGGTAAGACTTGTCATCGCGAAACAGGATGTTGTATTTCGGTGCAAGTTTTTTGATCAGCGTGTTCTCAAGGATCAACGCTTCAGCTTCGGAACGCGTTGCCGTGGTTTCCATGCCGGCCACCTGCTGCAGCATCAGTGCAATGCGCGGGCTATGGCCAGTCTTCTGGAAGTACGATGAAACACGCTTCTTGAGATTCTTCGCCTTGCCAACGTAGAGCACCGCACCGTCGGCCGCCAGCATGCGGTAGACACCGGGCGCCTCGGTCAATGTAACCAGAAAGGCTTTACTGTCGAAAGTTGGCTTGGACATGAAATGTGCGATAAATTTCAGACATAAGCCATCTACACCTGCCCTTCACTACTGCCTACCCACGCCCGATAAACCCGCAACGCCACATAAGCATCGTTTGCCGCGTACAGCAGCTGGCGTTCGGTCAAACGGGGATTGGCCCAATTGCTGGTACCGGTTTGCTTGGACTTCTGAAACTTCTGACCGAAGAAATGCGCTACTGCCACTTTTGCGCCGACGGTGCCTCGATGTCCTGGTCCGCGTAGCACCTCACCCATGTCAAGCAGGTTTTGTATTTCAATGTCCAACCGGGACTTCAATGCACTGCGATCATTGCCAAGACCAAATCCAACCTTGAGCAAGCGAGGTGACTCCATGATTGGCTTCAACACGCCGGGGGCTGACCCTCCGGATACGGGGAAGAGATACACCCGGGTTTCGGTGGCAAGTTGAACCAGATGAGGACCTGTCGATACCTCTCCCTTCAGGAAGGTTGGCTTCGATTCCGTGTCGAACCCGACGACGTCGGTAGCCATCAGGGTGGCAAGCGCCTCCTCGGCCTGGTCATCCGAAACAACGATGGATACATTGGCAAGCGCGACGCCCGGATAGGCCGGAAGTTCAGTCGTGCTCAGAGATGCCCGACTCAAGACGACGTCGCTCATATCACGTTATTGCCGGTTACATAGGCCAGGATCAAAGACACAAGCAGCAAGCTTCTGATTATCGGCATATCATTAACGGTCCAATTACGTGAACGGAGATTATCATGGCCAAAGGTCAGTTACGCGGCAACAAGGAAGCGAAAAAACCGAAGAAGGACAAGAAGCCTGCTGCACCTGCGGGAGGTTTTCTGGTTCCACCCAAGACCGACAAGTCAGCAAACTCCAAGTCCTGATTTTTGAGTCCCGCAGGGAAGGGATACCCTCGCCATAACCGGTAATTCAGCCCCTTCCTGCGACATTTTCTGCGCCGTCATCGACAACCTGGGCGATGCCGGCGTCTGCTGGCGACTTGCCCACCAACTCGCGACGGAGCATGGCTGGCGCGTGCGGCTATGGATCGATGATCCCGCGCCAATCGATCTGTTCGCGCCTGATCACGCACTTCTACCGGTCGAAGTCTGCGCATGGACGGGTGACCTTTCTGACGTTACGCCCGCACAGATCGTCATTGAGGCTTTCGCCTGCGAACCCTCACCGTGCTACATCGAGCACATGGCGACCCTGCCCCGCCATCCCGTCTGGATCAATCTTGAATACCTCTCGGCCGAAGACTGGGTCGCCGGTTACCACGGTCTGCCCTCGCCACACCCGCACCTACCGCTGATGAAATTCTTTTTCTTTCCGGGTTTCGTTGCAGGGACAGGTGGACTGCTGCGTGAGGCTCACTTTACCGCTCCACCAGCACCGACTTTTTGCGCCCGGCTCGGCATCTCGCTGTTTTGCTACGACAACCCCGCCCTGCCCGATTTGCTGGCTGCCTGGCGTGACGGCGAGCAATGCGTCGATTGCCATGTTGCCGCTGGCCTGCCACAACGACAAGTCGAAGCCTGGCTGGGGGATCCATTCCCGACGGTTTCAGCCATTCAGCGAGGACAACTGACTCTGCATGCCCTGCCCTTTCTGCCGCAAACCGAATATGACAAACTGCTGGCGAGTTGCCATCTCAACTTTGTGCGTGGCGAGGACTCGCTGGTGCGTGCCCTCTGGGCCGAGCGTCCGTTCGTCTGGCAGGCCTACCCGCAGGCGGAAGACGCACACCACGTCAAGCTCGCGGCGTTGCTCGAGCGGCTCTCGGCGTGCGCACCCATGCGAAACATCTGGCAGGCATGGAATACGGCTGGCGCTATCGCTGCCACATGGCCAGCGTTTCTTGCCGTTCTGCCCCGCCTTGCCGAACAAGCACCGCACCGGGCGCAGCAAATCCTCGCACAAGGTGATCTGGCCGGTAATTTGGTCAAGTTCTGCATGGCACGGCTATAATTCGCCGCTTTTATTTTCCCCATCAGGCATTTGCTATGAAAACCGCTCAAGAACTCCGCGTCGGCAACGTCATCATGGTCGGCAACGATCCGCTCGTCGTCCAGAAGGCCGAATACAACAAGGGTGGCCGCAGCTCCGCCGTCGTCAAGTTCAAATTCAAGAACCTGCTCACTGGCGCCGCCTCCGAGTTCGTGTACAAGGCCGACGACAAGTTCGATCAGGTCGTACCCGAACGCAAGGAGTGCACCTACTCCTACTTCGCCGACCCGATGTACGTCTTCATGGATGAAGAATTTCACCAGTATGAAGTCGAAGCCGAAAACATGACCGATGCCATCCCCTACCTCGATGACGGCTTGCAGGTCGAAGTCGTGTTCTACGAAGGCAAGGCGATCTCGGTCGAAATGCCCAACAGCGTGGTGCGCGAAGTGATCTACACTGAGCCTGCCGTCAAGGGCGATACCTCCGGCAAGGTGATGAAGCCCGCCAAGATCAGCACCGGCACGGAAATCCCCGTACCGCTGTTCGTCGAAATCGGCGACAAGATCGAGATCGACACCCGGACCGGCGAATACAAGAACCGCGTCAAGTAATACGCCTCGAGGTCACGGGAAATGTGTCAATGGATCGGGCAATCGTAACGGGATGTTGTGGGGTGTCGTTGAGGCGCGCGGCGCGGCAACTGCCCGCAGTTTTCGGCACCTCCTTTATAAGGTACAGGGCAACACGGGAT
>CAIYZZ010000116.1 GCA_903930805.1 uncultured Rhodocyclaceae bacterium
AGGCGGAGATGGCCAGCATCGCCAAGAGCGAATTTCTGGCCAACATGTCGCATGAGATCCGCACGCCGATGAACGGCGTGATCGGCATGAGCGGCCTGCTGCTGGAAACGCCGCTTGACGAGCGCCAGTTGGAGTTTGCCGAGACTATCCGCAACAGCGCCGACGCCCTGTTGGGGCTGATCAACGATATTCTCGATTTTTCCAAGATCGAGGCCGGCAAGCTTGATCTCGAGATCATCGATTTCGACTTGCGCACCCTGCTCGAGGAAACTGCCGACCTGCTCGCCTTCCGCACCGATGAAAAACACCTGGAACTGGTTTGCCGGGCCATGCCCGAGGTGCCATCCCTGTTGCGGGGTGATCCCGGCCGTCTGCGCCAGATCCTGATCAACCTCGCCGGCAATGCGATCAAATTCACCCAGAGTGGCGAGGTGGATATCCGCGTGTCCCTGCGGGAAGACATAGCCGACGGCCAGGCCCGCCTGCGCTTTGAGGTGCGCGATACGGGCATCGGCATTCCTGCGGACAAGTTGGGGAAGTTGTTCAGTTCATTCACCCAGGTGGATGCCTCGACTACCCGCAAGTATGGTGGTACCGGACTGGGACTGTCGATCAGCAAGCGCTTGGTGGAACTCATGGGGGGGCAGATCGGCGTCGACAGCGTCATGGGTCAGGGCACAACATTCTGGTTTGCCATCGACCTGGCCTGCCAGACAGAGCCGGTACCTGCACCGAGCCTTGAGCCGACTGTCCTGGCGGGCAAGCGCGTGCTGGTGGTGGATGACAACGCGACCAACCGGCGCCTGCTCGAAGTGCTGCTGGGCCACTGGCATTGCGAGGTGCTGCTTGCCGAGGGAGGCGAAGAGGCATTGCGCCTGATGGCTGCCGTGACTGACGCCAACCGCGCAGTGGATCTTTGCCTGCTGGACATGACCATGCCTGGAATGGACGGGATGTGCTTGGGCCAACTCATTCACGCCGATGAGCGCTGGGCAGGCATCCCGCTGCTCGTGCTGACCTCGGCAGCGCAGCGCGGCGATGCCGCGCTGGCGAAGGAAAGCGGCTTTGCTGCCTACCTGACGAAACCCATCAAGAATTCCCAGCTTCACCAGTGCATGGCGGCTGCGCTGGGTCACCGGGTAGCCGCAGACGGTACCCGCAGTGCCCCATTGATTACCCGCCATACGCTGGCCGAACAGGAGCGGCGCGGAACGATCCTGATTGCCGACGACAATCCGACCAATCAGAAGGTGGTGCTGTATATGCTCGAGAAGCTCGGGCACCGCGCCAATGCGGTGGCGAACGGTCTCGAGGCGGTGCGTCTGCTCGAGCAGGTGCCCCACGATCTGGTGTTGATGGACTGCCAGATGCCCGAAATGGATGGTTACGATGCCACGCGGGCGATCCGTGCTGCGGATTCGCGGGTGCTGAATCGGCACATCCCCATCATCGCGCTGACCGCCGATGCCATGGAGGGAGCACGCGCCAAGGCGCTGGCGGCGGGCATGGACGATTACCTGACCAAGCCGATTAATGCCATGGCCTTGAGCGAGGCGGTGGCGCGCTGGTTGGCGTGTCGGCACCCCGGTGTCGATGCCCCGCATGTCGATCAGGCAGCGCCATCGGCGCTACTGATGTTTGACGCACAGAGCATGCTGGGCAATCTGGGCGGGGATCGGGAAATAGCCTGCATGGTCGCGCAATCGGCACTGAGCGATTTCCCGCGCTATCTCGATCAGCTTGAAGAAAAGGTGAACGCCGGCGACTGGCCGGTAGCGGAGCGCGCTACCCACACCATGAAAAGCCTGGCGGCACAGATTGGCGGCATGCAACTCGCCAGCCGCATGAAAGCGGCGGATGATCACCTCAAGGCGGGTAACACTCTTGATCTTGCCGCTGTGGCCGAATTGCGCGCCGGCTATGCCGAACTGGCAGCTGCCGTGCAGCAATGGATGCGTTGAGATGATCATGGCTTGTGGTATTACATTAAATACAGTCGGTTACGACGAAACATGGTCTAACATATAAAAAAGTATGTTAATGGAAATGAATGCCTGATTGGTCGTTTTACGGTCGTGATCGACCGCTTGCCGAGCTACGAAAAATTATCCGTGAGCCCCACTGGTTCTTCTGTCGGGTGGCGGGTCGTCGCCGCATTGGCAAAACGACGCTGCTCAGGGAGTTGGCGCTGACGACCCCCGCGCTCAGTGACCCACTCGGCGGCAAGTTGTTGTACATGCAGGTGCCCGACTCTGACGAAAGAGATGTTGCCGCGACATTCAGGCGGCAGTTGGAAGAGTCCGAGATCACCGGCGTCCAGGCCCTTGCCCCGGCGGTCAAGGATTTCGCCTCGCTGGCCGGTGCCATCGGCACGGTCTGCCGATCAGGGGTCGTCGTCGTGCTGGATGAGTTCCAGTATTTCACCCGGGCAAAAATGCGCCCATTCAATTCATTCCTGCAGGCTGAGGTGGACGCGCTACGTTTTGACAATCCCAAACAAGGCGGGCTATTTGTACTGGGCTCATTGCAGTCCGAAATGAACGCCCTGCTGGAAGACAAGGCGGCACCCCTCTTTGGCCGGATCACCCACCGGCTGGACCTGGACCATTGGGACTTCGCGGACCTGCTGAGCGTATTTTCCAGCCAGAACATCGGCGCTCCAACGCAATGGCTGACGCTCTGGACCTTCTTTGAAGGCGTGCCGAAGTTCTATCACGATGCCTATGTTCAGGGCCTGTTCCAGGTGCCGGCTGCACAATTTACGCAGGAACTGCTCAAAACCATGTTTGTCAGCAGTTCAAGCCCACTGGCGGAGGAGGCAGATACCTGGTTTTTGCGCGAACTCAGAGGCAAGGCGGTCTCCGTGCTGCACTACCTCGCCGAACATCCGGGGTGCTCGCATGGCGATCTGGTGGCGGCACTGAATGACCCGAGCGAACCCAGTGCGCTGGGTTCGAACTTGCTGCGCCTGGTCAACAATTACGCCATGGTCGACAAGCTGCAGCCAGTTTTTGCTGACAGCAAGAGCCGCAACGCACGCTATTACATTGCCGACAATTTTTTGCAAGCCTGGCTGGCGGTTGCCAAGCCCGCGCGCGAGACCGCACGCATGCAGCCCGTGGCCAAGGCCCTCGCCCTGGCCACGGCTCGCTTGCAGGGGCTTGAGGGGTTTGCCTTCGAAAAACTCGTTCGCAAACTGCATCTCGAATGCTCCCAAAAAGGCAAGGGAGATTTTGAGCTGACCCGTCTCAACCTCGGTTATTGGAATCGGGCCAGGAACCCGAACCAGAACATAGAGATTGATTTGGTCGCCCTGGACGAAAGCAGCAAGAAAATCCGTTTTGGTTCCTGCAAGCGTAGCGAGAGCGGCCACGACCGCACCGCCCTGGCTAAATTCGAAAGGCACATCGAAGGCTTCCTGGCGACCAAGGAGTATCGGCACCTGCAAGCCTGGGAACACGAAAAAGTCCTGTTTTCCCCCGCCTTTGCCAAGGACTCCCGAAAAGCCCTGCAAGCCGGCGGATTCGGCTGTCGAGACTTGACTGACTATGCCCAGTTCTTTCAATAAAATCGCGCCATGACTAGCGACAAGCAAGCAACCGTCCTGCTGATCGAAGATGAGCGCGGCGATGCGGAGCTGATCCGCATCCAACTGCACGAACCCGGTACCGAGGCATTCGCGGTGCAGATTGTCGATTCGCTTGCGGCGGCAAGACAGTTGATCGATGAGGGATTGCAGCCTGATATCGTGCTGCTTGACCTCAATCTGCCTGACTCCAATGGCCTGCAAACCGTCGACCGCTGCCGCGCACTGACCGAGGCACCGATCGTGGTGATGACCGGGCATGACGACGATGCGCTCGCTGCAGCCGCGCTTGGGGCAGGCGCACAGGACTATCTCGTCAAGGGCAAGTTCGACCGCGATGCGCTCAGCCGCGCCGTGCGCAACGCCATCGTGCGCAGAAGGCTCGAACTGAAGATTGGCCGGGATGAGCGCACCCTGGCTGCGGCTATCGAGGCCATGGACGATGCCTTTGTGCTGTATGACAGCGACGATCGCCTGGTTTTCTGCAATGATAAATACCGGTCGATCTACGCCGCGTCGGCCGACCTGATCGTGCCCGGTGCCAGTTTCGAACAGATCGTCCGCAAAGGTGCCGAGCGCGGTCAGTATGCGGAAGCCATCGGCCGTGTGGATGCCTGGGTGGCGGAGCGCATGGCCGCGCATTTGCAGAGCAACAGCACCCTGACCCAGCAGCTCGACAGTGGCCGCTGGCTGCGCATTGTCGAGCGCAAGACTGCGGACAATCACATCGTTGGCTTTCGCGTCGATGTCACCGAACTGATGTTGGACAAGCAAGCCGCCGAGGCCGCCAACGTCGCCAAGAGCCGCTTTCTGGCCACCATGAGCCACGAACTGCGCACGCCGATGAATGGCATTCTGGGCATGGCGCAATTGCTGCTGATGCCCACGCTCGATGACAAGGATCGGGAAGACTACGCCCGCACCATTCTCAATTCTGGCCAAACCCTGCTGACCTTGCTGAACGATATCCTCGACCTGTCCAAGGTAGAGGCTGGCAAGCTCGAACTGGAATCAGTCGCCTTTGCCCCGGATCAGCTTTTGCGCGAAACCCTGGCGCTGTTCGCCGAAACCGCGCGTGGCAAAGGCCTGCGGCTCGAGGCGATCTGGCAGGGCGCGGCGCAGCACTACCTTGGCGATGCGCATCGCCTGCGCCAGATGCTCTCCAATCTGATCGGCAATGCCCTTAAATTCACGGCGCAGGGTGAAGTGCACGTGACGGCGCGCGCGGTGGAAAAATCCGGGCAGGCGGCCGTACTCGAATTTGCCGTCAGCGATACCGGCATCGGCATTCCCGAGGACAAACTGGCGCTGCTGTTCCAGCCGTTTTCGCAGGCCGACAGTTCGACGACGCGGCAATACGGTGGCACCGGTCTCGGCCTCTCGATCGTGCGCAGCCTGGCTCGACTGATGGGCGGTGATGTCGGGGTCGAGAGCACGCTCGGCAAGGGTTCGCGCTTCTGGTTCCGCGTCTCGCTGGCGACCATGGTGTTGGACGAGAAGCGGCGTCAGGAACGGCACTACGCGGATGATCCCGGCACCCGGGCAGCGATCGATTTGACGGGCCGGATACTGGTCGTCGAAGACAACCCAACCAACCAGAAGGTGATCCGGGCCATGCTCGACACCCTGAATTTGCAATGCACGATGACGGATGACGGACAACAGGCGGTTGATGTCATTGCGGGCGGTGGCAAGTTCGATCTGATTCTGATGGATGTGCAGATGCCGGTACTCGACGGCTATGCCGCCACGGCGCATATCAGGCACCAGGAAGCCGAGCGCAACGAGCCGCGCCGCATCATCATCGCGCTGACTGCCGATGCTTTCGCCGAGGATCGTTCGCGCTGCCTCACGGCGGGGATGGATGACTACCTCGCCAAACCGATCGATGTGGAACAACTCACGGCCATGCTCTACCGCTGGTTGGTGCCGCAGCGCGTGGCGGAGATTGCGCCAACGCCGCCAACGTCACCTCCGGCGACGATGAGCGCGGCACATCGGCCGATCTTCGATGAGCAGGCCTTGTTGCCCCAGCTCGGCGGGAACAAGGATCTGGCCCGCCTGATCATCGTTTCGGCCATGGGCGATCTGCCGACATATTTCGATCAGCTCGAGCGGGCGCTCGTGACCGGCGACGGGGCGGCAGCGAAGCGGGCCACCCACACCATGAAAAGCCTGGCGGCACAGCTCGGCGGTATGGAACTGGCACAGCACATGCGTGAAACAGATGAACATCTCATGGTAGGCGGGGGCATTGACGCCGCTACCGTAGCCCGACTGCGTGCGCAATACGCCGAACTGGCAGCGGCTTTGCAGCAATGGGTTGCTTAATTTCAAACTATCAATGAGGGCACTATGGAATCCGATTACCTGATATTTGTGGTCGATGATGACGCGACGACGCGCCTCCTCCTGAAATCGATGCTGGATAGCCAGTATGCGGTCGATACCTTCGAGTCCGCAGAAAGCTGCCTCAACACACTGGGCGAAAAACAACCAAACCTGTTCCTGCTCGATGTCGGCCTGCCCGGCATGGATGGCTATGAACTCTGTCGCCGGATCAAGGCGATTCCGGAAACCGTGCGGGTGCCCGTGGTGTTCCTCTCCGGGCACGACAACCCGGAGGACATCCTCGCCGGCTACGATGCGGGCGGGCAGGATTACATCCTCAAGCCCTTCGACATCGTCGGCCTGCATCACAAGATCGAGAACCTCCAGCGCATCGAGCAAGACAAGCGCTTGCTCGCCGGGCAGGCCGAGGCCTCGGATGAACTGGCCTCGCTGGTGATGGCCAATCTCGATGAATACGCGGTACTGATCAAGTTCCTGCGCACACTGAACGAATGTGGCAGCCCGGCCGAACTGGTCGAAGCCATCCAGCGCGTGCTGGCCGCCGCCCACCTTGAGGGCGCGGTACAGATACGCCTGCGCAATTTCGAGAAGACCTACAGCCCTACTGGTGAGAACTGGCCACTGGAAGTTGCGGTGATGAACCACGTGCGCACGCTGGAACGCATATTCGAATTCAAGCGCCGCGCCGCCTATAACTTTGACCACATCACCCTATTGATCACCAACATGCCGTTGGAAGATGCCGAACTGTGCGGCCGCATCCGCGACAATATTGCGATTGCGGCGGAAAGCGCCGATGCGAAGTTGGCCGCGTTGCAATCATTCACCGACAACGCGACCCTGCGCGACGAGATTCATGGCCTGCTGCAAGGGGTCGGACAAACGGTGGAATCATTCAGCAAACAGTACGACGCGGCGCGGTTCCAGGGCTCTCTTTACACCAACCGGTTTCTCGATGATCTGCTCGCCGCCTTCGCCCATCTCGGCATGTCATCCCAGCAGGAAGAGGAAATCCTCGATCTGGTCAAGCAGCGCGCGAACGGACTGATTGACCTCTACGACTTCGCCGGGGAAACGCAGGAAACACTGGGGAAACTCGGTGCCCGGCTCGAGGCAATCCTGGCCGCGACGCACTGATGACTCCACTCACTCAGCCAACGTAGAATGGCCGGATGGGAATTCTGGTTAATATCATCGCTGCCGAAGAGGACGAGGTCGAGTCGATCGGCGAATCCTTGCAGCCGGTCGACGCGTGGAGCGGTATCGAGCTGCGCGATGTCAGTATCGCCAAGATTGCGACCCTTCATTGCTTGCTGACCGGTGATCTGTTCGATGATGCACTTGTCCGTTACGAGCCGATCTATATTTCTGCTGCCGAGGGGGCGCTGGTCTTGCGGCTGGCTGAGGAGCTCATGGAGCGCCTGACTGGGCTGGATGAGGATGCGCTGGATGCGGTTGCTACCGAGCTGGCTGCAACCGAGGAATTCGAGAGTGCAGGATGGGAAGATGAGGCGATCGCCGAGATGCTTGCTTCGCTCGTCGACCTGGCTCGCCTTGCGGAATCGCAGGGGCAGGGGCTGTTCGTCTGGATGCACCCGCTACGCACCTGAAACCTGTTGGTGTCAGGAAAGATGGTGCTGTTCTACTCTCGGCCAGTCGGTTTATGCCCCGACTTGCCTCGATGCAAGCACCTCATCGACGCGATTGCGATCCATATCGACGACTTCGAATTGCCACCCGCCGGCGCAGAATTTCTCGGCGCGCCTAGGGATTCTGCCTAACGACATGAGCACGAAACCGCCCACTGTATGGTAGAGCCCCTGCGCCTCATCGCCCAGGTCAGCGATGCCAAGTTTCTCTTTCATTTCGTCAATTGGCAATAAACCGTCGAGCAGCCACGAACCATCCTCACGTTGTACCGCCAGCGCCTGATTGGGATCGCTGGTACCGGGCATCATGTCACCCGCCACGGTTTCAAACAGATCGCTTAAAGTCACAATACCTTCAGTGACGCCGAATTCATTGACGACGAACGCAAAGTCCGTGTTTTGCTGCCGGAAAATTCGCAGCAGTTCGATCAGCGTCAAGGGAGCCGGCACAAAGACCGGCGGATTCATCGGCAGGTCGGCGAAACGAAACTCGCCGGATAGCGAGGCTTTCAGGACAGAGCGAGTTTCAGCGAGCCCCAGCACCTGTTGCAGCCCGCCCCGGCAGATCGGGTAACGTCCGTGAGGTGCCGCGCGGATGGTATTGAGGTTGTCCTCATGAGCTAGGGCCAGATCAATCAGGGCGACATCCTTGACCGGGGTCATCACGGCCGCAAGATGACGGTCTTCCAGGCGAAATACATTCCACAACAGATGGCTTTGTTCCTTGCCAATCGATCCGGACTGCTCGCCTTCATCAACCATGGCCAGAATGTCTTCAACGCCCGTGACGGAGGGGGCGGAACGCAAGGGCAGCAACTTGAACACGAGATCCGCCGACCACGACAGCAAGCGAATCGCCGGAGCCAGTACCATGATGAGCCAGCGCATGAAGGGGGCTACGCCTCTGGCCACCTCTTCAGGGTAGGCCAGCGCAATGCGCTTGGGAATTATCTCGCCGAAGACAATGGCGGCGGCTGTTACGAGCGTAATGGTGAGAACAAAAGCGATGTCCGTCTTGAACGCCGACAGTGCCGGCAGGTATGTGTCAAT
>CAIYZZ010000117.1 GCA_903930805.1 uncultured Rhodocyclaceae bacterium
AACGGCAACCTGCGCGGCCTGCTCGGCCTACCGTCTGCGCTCGAGTTCGAGGCGGGCCGCTTCATTGAACTGGAGATGGCGACGGTCGCGGCGCAGACGCTGGCGATTGTGCTCATCGGCAACCGACTGGCCGCCAATCATCCGGTGCTGTTGCCGCTGACCATGCTCGGTGTCGCCATGGTCATCAAGAGCTTTGCCTTGATGTTGCTGATGCAAAGCGTGCAGGGCTTCGTCTGGATCACCCCGGGTACGCTGGGCGGCCTGGCGCTGGGTATCTTGCTGTGGGCCGGCGCATTGAAATTCACGGTGGGTGAGCGGCAGGCGCTCGCCGCCATGGCGCTCATGCTTGCCACGGTGCTGGCCAACCTGATGCCCGACAACCCCTATCTCGAAAACACCCTGAGCGTCTGGCAGCAGGGTCACTTCCTAAACTTCAATGGCCTGACGCGCCTGGCCTCGTCGCTCTGGCCTTTCCTGGCACTGCCCTGGTTGATGCTCTCAAGGACCGAAAAATGAATGCCGCCACCCCGATTGTCGACCTCCGCACCCTCAAACTCGCTCTGCGCGACTTTGCCGCCGCGCGTGACTGGAAGCAATTCCATACGCCGAAAAATCTGGCGATGGCGATGATCGTCGAAGCGGCCGAACTGGTGGAGCACTTCCAGTGGGCGACACCCGAGGAAAGTCTCTCGCCACCGCCGGAGAAGCTGGCGGCCATCCGTGACGAGGTGGCCGATACGTTGATCTATCTGGTCGAACTGGCGGACGCACTCGACATCGACCTGATCGCCGCCGCGCGCGACAAGATTGTCAAGAACGCCACCAAGTACCCAGCGCCTTAGACCATAGTAGTATCGCGGTTTCTTGCCGTCCCGCCAGCGCCGACTTTTCTCGGCCATGCTCTACGTTTTCAGTGTTTCGATAGTTCGGTAAATTGACGATGTGGATTTTGCCCGGCATAGAAATCGCCTTTCTTGCAGGCCCACAGGAGGCCGAGCGCGCCTATGCCAGCAGCTACAACCTTGGCATGGCGGTGGCATCCGTGTTGATCGCCATCTTCGCTTCCTTCTGCGCCTTCGAGATGGCCAGCCGCAAGGCGCAGCAGCGGCGTTATATAGGCGTCGGGGCGCTGATGCTGGGGCTGGGGATCTGGGCCATGCACTTCATCGGCATGATCGCCTTTCGTATCGATTGCGGCATTACTTACGAACCTTGGCTCACGGGCTTTTCGATGCTGCCCGGCATCGCTGCTGCTGCGGTAGCCCTGCACGTCATCGCGCGCGAACGCATCAAACCGCTGACGCTCGCCTTTGCCGGCAGTGTGATGGGTGCCGGCGTCGGGTTGATGCACTATGCCGGCATGGGGGCAATCCGCCTGGACGGCATCTTGCGCTACGACCCCGCCCTGTTCATGCTTTCCGTGCTGGCAGCGGTCGTGCTCGCCATCGCGGCGTTGTGGCTCAAATTTTTCATCGCCCGCACGGCCATCGGCCGCTTGCCCTATGTTTCATCGCTGCTGGGCGGCGTGGTGTTGGGCGGGGCGATTTCCAGCATGCACTACATCGCCATGGAAGCGGCCTATTTCATTCCCGTCGGCGGCGTTGCGGTCATTGCCGCGACCAGCCCCACGGTGCTGGCGGTGGTGGTCGGTCTGGCGACGTTGCTGCTGTTGTGCTTCGGCTTTCTGTTCATGGTGCTCAGCGCGCGCATCGTAACGGCACGCCAGCACATTGAGACCATTCTGGCGACCACCCGGCAGGGCTTCCTGATGGCTGATCAGCAGGGCATCGTGCTCGAATGCAATCGGGCCATGCTGGGCATGCTGGGCCGCCCGGAAGCGTCGATCATCGGCAGGCCGCTGATCGAGTTTGCCGATTTTGGCGACACAAATATGGGGATGGGCATGGAAAGCGATTTCGAACGCGAAATCGAACTGCAGCGCGCCGATGGCACGACCATGCCCTGCCTGGTCAACGGCGGTACGATCTGGGATGCCGACGGCAGAAACCGGATTTCGTTTGCACTCTTCGGCAACCTGACCCGGCGCAAGGAGGCTGAACAGTCCTTGAAAGCCGCGAAGGAGCTGGCTGAAGCGGCAACGCAGATAAAGTCGGATTTCCTCGCCAACATGAGCCATGAAATTCGCACGCCGATGAATGCCGTGATCGGCATGTCGCACCTGCTGGAAAAAACCCCGCTCAACGAACGGCAGCGGGATTACGTGAAGAAGATCCACGGTTCGAGCCAGCATCTGCTTTGGATTCTGAACGACATCCTCGATTTTTCCAAGATCGAGGCCGGCAAGATGCGCGTGGAGCACATCGAGTTCGAGCTGGAGAAGGTGCTGGATAGTCTGGCGACGCTGATCCTCGAGAAGGCCAACGTCAAGGGTCTGGAGCTGGTGTTTGACGTCGACATCAAGGTGCCGGATTACCTGATCGGCGACCCGATGCGGCTGGGACAGATTCTGATCAACTATGCCAACAATGCGGTCAAGTTTACCGAGCGGGGCGAGATTCATATCCAGATCACGATTGCCGAAGAAAATTCGGACAACCTGTTGCTCCATTTCGCGGTGCGCGATACCGGCATCGGCCTGACCGAAGAACAACGCGGCAATCTCTTCCAGAGCTTCCAGCAGGCCGACAGTTCCACGACCCGCAAGTACGGTGGCTCGGGTTTGGGTCTCGCCATCTCGAAAAGCCTGGCTGAATTCATGGGCGGTGAAGTGGGCGTGGACAGTGAGCATGGCAAAGGCTCCACCTTCTGGTTTTCTGCCCGCCTGGGTAAAAGCCTGCGCAC
>CAIYZZ010000118.1 GCA_903930805.1 uncultured Rhodocyclaceae bacterium
CGGAACAGGGCGGCATGGATGCTGCCCTCGTGCAGCTTGAATATCGGCGCGTGACAGGATTCGCAGATTTTGTTCATATCGAGCGAATATTCACGGCTGCCGGCGATCTTCGCCTTGATCGGAGGGTGGTTCTCAAGCGAAGTATTGGCATGGCAGACAGCGCAGCCGAGCTTGTTATGGACCGACTTGCCGAACGCCGCTCCGTCCACCTGCAGCGAGAGTTTGTCTCCGTTCGCCAGCTTCATCTCCAGACCCTTGGCGGAATGGCAGCCAAGACATGCCTGGTCCAGCTGGGAAAGGGCGCCGCCACCGCTGGCGGCATGGGCGGTCAGGCTCGTAAGGGCCAGCACTAGCGCAGCCAGCGCCAATCTGCCGGCGGCGAGCAATTCCGCACGGAACTTCGCTCTTGTCGCGGTGCTTTTAATCCGGGAACTTGCCATTCCTAACCTCTCCATTCATGCCCTTACGGCAATAACGACGTATGGTAAGCCGCCACTGTCCACTGGGGCTTGACCTTGATCAAAGCAAGGCGCCTAAGAGGCATTGAGCGGGCGCAATTCGCCCACGTGAAACTGCGCTCTTTTCACCGTACCTCTTGTTCAGGGAACTTGCCGCCCCTACGCTCCCGCCCACTGGCTGGAAGGCAGAGCTGCGGCTTAGATCAAACCGCCAAAGTCTCCATCGCTTTTCCCTCGCCCAACCACTCGGTGACCCAATTCGGCTTTCGGCCTCGGCCTGTCCAAGTCAAATCAGCCTGCTCGGGGTGGCGATACTTGACTGCAACGGGTTTTCGCTTAAGCGCCTTCTTGCCTTTGACCGGGCGCGTGGCCGTGCCTATCAGATCTCTTAGGGAATACCCGCCCTCTGACGCGATCTGCGTAATCTGTTCCATCAGTTTCGACTTTTCCTGCTGCTTGCGCTTGTCGATTTCCTTTGGGATTCGCTTCAGCAGCGCCTGCAGTTCTTTGGTCGTAAGTTTTGAAATGTCCATTTCCCCTCCTTGGCAAGAAATGCGCTGCTTGTTCGCTTAGCGTCGGTCTGAACAATCAGTGTTCCCTTCTCCCCCATTGTCCGCATCAATATTACAAAGGCAGATGAATGGTAAATGTCGTCCCTTTTCCGAGCTCGCTGTCTACGCTTACCGTTCCGTTGTGACTATCGATTATTCCCCACGTCACCGCAAGGCCAAGGCCGTTTCCGTGCTCCCCTTTCGTGGAGAAGAACGGTTCGAAGATTCTGGATAAGTCTTCTTTCGGGATTCCCTGTCCTGTATCGGCAATCTTTACTTCTATGTAATCCTTATGCCCCGCTTCATCCAGCAGCTGCCACCTTTCCCAGGCACATTCCGGATTTGTGCAAGCTTCGAACATTCCCTGCGACAGGACTTCAAAACAGCAAACCGATGATCCGCACTGCGGACAACTGACGGCTTCTTCGATCAATGAAATATTGCATTGAGGACACGAAATCTGCAAATCCTTTCCCTTTTCAATTTCAATTCCGTACTGATGCCTGTGTTTGCCATAAACTGTGTCCAGGTTTATGGTGCCTACATTTCCGTTTGAAATTACTTTTAATTTCACGGACGGCAGACCATAAATTCTCAATTCACTATCCATCAGGTCGTGACCCTTGGGGCAGACGGCGGCTTTTATTTGGGCCAATCCATGCGGCGAGAGGGAAATCAATGACATATGGATTGAGATCTTGCCCCCGCTTTCCCCGATTGCGTCGGCAGCATTGACCAGCAGGTTTATGACTACTTGCTGAATCTGATTGGCGTCGACATTCACTTCGGGCAGAGACGGATCAAACCGCGCATCAAGTTCGATCCGCTTGAGCAACAATTGACTGGCGACTACTTCTACCGCGCTTTTCAGGACCTTGTTTATATCCGCGCCGCGCTTCTTTGGAACAGTCTGGCGCGAAAAATCAAGTAAGCTTTTTACAATTTCCCTGCTTCGGATTGTTTCCCTGACAATGATCTCGAGGCTTTCCTTCGTCTCTGGGTCGTCCTTCGTCCTCTTGAGCAGAAAGCTGCTGTAGGTCAATACACCTGTCAACGGGTTGTTGATCTCGTGGGCAACCCCGGCCGCAAGCCTACCCAGAGAAGCCATCTTGTCGGACTGAAATAGCTGTTGTTTCGCATCCGCGAGATTCTTGGTCATTTTGTTGAACGACTTCGCGAGAATTCCGAGTTCGTCCCGCCCGGGGTTTTCTATGGTGTAGCTCAGGTTACCCAGGCTGACCTGATTGGTAGCATGAACCAATTCACTAACGGGCTTGCCGATCCATTTTCTGACAAAAATGGCGATAAACAAACTCAGGGCGAGAATCGCAATAATCGAAAAGACGATCAGTCTGAATTTGCTGTCTTCGATTTGATGGTCCACAGCTTTCAAATCCATCTTTATGTCCAATACGCCCAATACCGTCTGATCCTTGGTGTGCGCGTGGCAATTCGCCTGATAGCAGGAAGGCTCGTTATATATTGGATTTATTACTGCGAGTATGCGGGGGGAATCCGGACTGATTTTGTAAATCCGCATTCTTTCGTCGATCGAAAGCTTTTGCAGCGGTTGATTCTCCGTGTGACACGCGTAGCAGCTTTCGGCACGCTTATCCACAAGTTTTCCGATCAAACTTTCGTTCGAGGAAAACGTCACCACGCCTTCTTTGTTCAGTATGCGGATTTCCAGGATGCTCGGTTCATGTGAAACGGTGTTGATGATTGCATGGATTTCTTCTTTCTTGTTTTCCAGCATGCTCGTATGCATGCTGTTCTTTATTGCGTCGCTCAGCTTGTTTGCATGGATGCCTGCCTGGGAAAACAATGCGTCGCTTTGCGCCGTAATGCTGAAATAGGAGAACACGCCGACTATGACGATTGTGATAATACTCACGGCCACTATCAGTTTCGAACTAATTTTGGTGACACTTATTTTCATTGCGCTACCGTTCAAATTTGTGTGGGCCGGATTACGATATCGTGCTGGTGGTCATTTGAATATGACCAAGCGCCGATCCCCTAGCGCGGCCCAACCGTCCTCGCCGGCGGTGCCGTAGACGCGAACTGCACAGGGGGTGCGGAGCGGCCGGACTAGACGCGCCACCGGCGCGTCGCCTGTCCGGACTCCCCGGCCCCTCGCCTCAAGCCACCGGCTTCCGCTCGGTAGGTTGCGAGCCCTTCTTTTCAGGAGTTGAAAGGTACTTGATCAGGAGTACGCCCAGAACCAGAAAGCACAGCAACAGGATATACGCCAAACCCTTGGTTTCAAATATATTTACGTAACTATAGAATTCCATCACGATTCCTTCTGCTATTCCTTGCTGAGAACGTTCATCCGGGTAATGATCCATCGGAGAACCCAGATTTCCACAAAGACCACCATGAGCGTCACCACGATTTCCTGCCAGGACGGATAGTACTTAACCGGCACGTTCCAGTTATAGGCGATCAAACACACGTTTTGCCTGTTCAGGACGACACCCA
>CAIYZZ010000119.1 GCA_903930805.1 uncultured Rhodocyclaceae bacterium
CAAACATCGCAACGCAGTCCAAGAAAATTGAGGCAGTTTTCCTGATCGACCAGTACCGCCAGCCCCATGCGCGCAGCGCCAATGTCGGTCAGCGCACGATCCAGCGCGCCGGTCGGACAGGCCTTGACGCAGGGGAGGGTGTCGCACATTTCGCACGGCACCTTGCGTGCCTCGAAGTAAGGCGTGCCGGTGGCGACCGAATCGCCGAGTGCCGACAGTTTCAGCGTGTCGTAAGGACAGTCGCGCACGCACAATCCGCAGCGCACGCAGGCTGCCAGAAAGTCGTTTTCCGCCAGCGCGCCCGGCGGACGCAAAGCCTGCGCCGGCAAGGCCGAAGCCTGCTTCGCGTAGAGGCCGAGACCGAGCGAAAACAGGCAGGCACCGCCCACCGCCCCTACCGCACTTTTCATTGCGGTACGGAGGAAGCGACGACGTCCCGACGATTTCTGCGCGGTAGCAGCCATGGCCTGTTTAGACCTTCACCACCTTCACCGCACACTTCTTGAAGTCGGTCTCTTTCGAGATCGGACAGGTAGCGTCGAGCGTGAGCTTGTTCACCAGCTTGGCTTCATCAAAGAAGGGCACAAAGATGAGGCCTTTGGGCGGTTTGTTGCGTCCACGGGTTTCGATGCGCGCCACCATTTCGCCGCGCCGCGACACCACTTTTACTTCCATGCCACGACCGAGACCACGCGACTTGGCATCGTCAGGGTGCATGAAGATCTGCGCTTCCGGCACGGCGCGGTGCAACTCGGCCACCCGTCGCGTCATGGTGCCGGTGTGCCAGTGTTCGAGCACACGGCCGGTACACAGCCACAGGTCGTATTCCTTGTCCGGCATCTCAGGTGGATCCTGGTAGGGCAGGGCAAAAATAACCGCCTTGCCATCCTTGTGGCCGTAGAACTTGACGCCCTCGCCCTTCTTCACATACGGATCATAACCTTCGCGGAAGCGCCACAAGGTTTCCTTGCCATCGACCACCGGCCAGCGCAGGCCGCGGGCATTGTGGTACATATCGAAGGCGGCGAGATCGTGGCCGTGGCCGCGACCGAACTGGGCGTATTCCTCGAACAGACCCTTCTGCACGTAGTAGCCGTAAGCCTTTGATTCGTCGTTGGTGTAGCCCTTGATAGCGTGGCCATTGGCCTTCTCAAGGTCGCCAAGAGGGAACTTGTTAACCACCTTGTTGGCATACAGGACATCGTAAAGGGTCTTGCCCTTCAACTCAGGTTTCTTGGCGATGAGTTCGGCCGGCCAGACTTCCTCGACCTTGAAACGCTTGGAAAACTCCATGTATTGCCAGAGGTCGGAGCGGGCCTCACCCGGTGCGCTGACTTGCTGGCGCCAGAACTGGGTACGGCGTTCGGCATTGCCGAAAGCGCCTTCCTTCTCCACCCACATCGCCGAAGGCAACACCAGGTCGGCGGCCAGAGCAGAGACCGTCGGATAGGCATCCGACACGACGACGAAGGCTGCCGGATTGCGCCAGCCCGGATAAATCTCGCCATTCACGTTCGGCCCGGCCTGCATGTTGTTGGTGGTACTGGTCCAGTAGCACTTGAGCTTGCCATCCTTCAGCGCGCGGCTCTGTGCCACGGCGTGCAGACCGATCTTGTCGGGAATCGTACCGTCCGGCAGTTGCCAGATTTCCTCGGTGTGCTTGCGATGCTCGGGATTAGTCACCACCATGTCGGCCGGCAGGCGATGAGAGAAAGTGCCAACTTCACGTGCAGTGCCACAGGCCGAGGGCTGACCGGTGAGCGAGAAGGGGCCGTTGCCCGGCTCGGAAATCTTGCCGACCAGCAGATGCACGTTGTAGATCATGTTATTGACCCAAGTGCCGCGCGTGTGCTGATTGAACCCCATGGTCCAGAAGGAGACAACCTTCTTCTTCGGATCGGCATACATCTCGGCGAGTTGCTTAAGCTTGTCCGCTGGCACACCAGAGAGCTTGGACACCTTTTCCACCGTGTATTCGGAAACGAATTTGGCGAACTCATCCAGTGTTGAATCCTTCGCCGCAGAAGGATTGCCTTTCGGTTTTCCATCATCGCCGGGGTAGCCGTTGTTGGTCGCCTTGGCTTCAAGGTCGTGTTTGGGGCGCAACCCGAAGCCGATATCGGTTTCGCCGATCTTGAAATTGACGTTCTTCTTGACGAACTCCTTGTTGACCTTGCCGGTACTGATGATGTGATGGCAGATGTAATTCAGGATCGCCAGATCGGTGTTGGGCACGAAGACCATGCCGAGGTCGGCCAGGTCGAAACTGCGGTGCTCGAAGGTGGACAGCACATTCACACTGCAACTCGTGTGGGTAAGCCGGCGGTCAGTAATACGGCTCCACAGGATCGGATGCATCTCGGCCATGTTCGAGCCCCAGAGCACGAAGGCATCGGCCTGCTCGATGTCGTCATAGCAACCCATCGGCTCGTCGATACCGAATGTACGCATGAAACCTGCCACCGCCGAAGCCATGCAATGACGCGCATTCGGGTCGAGGTTGTTGGAGCGGAAGCCGGCCTTCCACAATTTACTGGCAGCATAGCCTTCCCAGATGGTCCACTGACCGGAACCGAACATGGCGATGCTGCCCGGCCCCTCGGCCTTGAGTGCCGTTTTCCATTTGTCAGCCATGATGTCGAAGGCCTCGTTCCACGACACCGATACGAACTCGCCTTCCTTGTCGTACTTGCCGTCCTTCTTGCGCAACAGCGGCGTTTTCAGGCGGTCGGCACCATACATGATCTTGGACAGAAAATAACCCTTGATGCAATTGAGACCGCGATTGACCGGCGCATCCGGGTCACCTTGCGTTGCCACCACGCGATCGTTCTGCGTGCCGATCAGCACCGAGCAACCGGTACCGCAGAAGCGACAGGCGGCCTTGTCCCAGCGTACAGCAGTAGGATTGGCGGCGGCGGCCTTTGCCGCCTCCTCTTTTTTCGCAGCGATGGCGGGCAGCGACATGCCCGCAGCAGCGGCCGTGGCCGCTATGGCGTTGACCTTGATGAATTCGCGACGGTTGATGCTCATGCCTTTTCTCCTTCGTCTGAACCTTCGTCTGAATACTGATAAACCAGCGCAGCATCGGAAATGCCGTCCAGCAGATGCACCTTGAGCAGGGATTCTTCGGCGCTCCAGCCGGAACCATCCTCGACGGTGACCACGATGCGGCCTTGCGCCTCCTCGGTGGCATGCACCTCGACGCCGGGAATGTCGCCTAGCGCCGCCATCACTTCGGGAAAGCGTTCGGGCCGCGCCCGCACCAGTACGCCGGAAACATTCATCATGCTGCTCCTTCCATTGCTGCGTTTGACTTCATCGTTATCACTCTTGCCGGGCAGACGCTCACACAGGCACCGCAACTGGTGCAAAGTTCGGCAGTTGGTTCGGGCAGCGCCGCGCCACCCAGGCGTGGCCGAAAACGGATTGCCTGCGCCGTGCAGATATCGCCACAACTGCGACACACCACGTTCTGCTGTGCGACACAGTCTGCTCCAATTTGGGGCGCAAGTCGCCAAGGCGCGCGTCCCTGGTCGTCACGCCGCAACGCGCCAGCGGTGCAAACTGCAACGCACTCGCCGCAGAAAGTACATTCGCCCTGCCCCTGAAGAAAATCGATAAACGGAAAGCTGTTGTTATCAATGACGATGATCCGCGTCGGGCATGCCGCAGTACATCCCCCGCAGCGAGTGCAAGTCTCAAGAAAGCACTTCTCAACCAACGACCAAGGCGGACGGATAGGTACATGTGCAGGCCGATTGCGGCCGAACAAAAAACCACGACGGGATACATCCATTCAAGTGACCTATTTACTACGCCAAATTCTGGCACTGCTACCGGAAGCTTTGATTGATGAATATCAAGAAAGCCTCATAGGAACGTCTGCATTGGCCGGGCATGGCAGGCATAATTGCCGATATGTTACATATTGGGATCGACTTGGGCGGCACGAAAACCGAGATCGTCGCGCTCGACGAGGATGAATGCCCCCTTGACTAATTTCTGGCACTTCAACCTTTCGCCCTAAAGAAGTCCATCCGTGGCGCGCTAAAGCCGATTGCGAGCTGGTGCCCGATGGGCTGCCTGGCTTTGTCGTGGCCCACGTGGCGGAATCCGAACGTTACCGAGTCGTCGAAGCCGACGGAATAACTCCCTCTCGATCGGCCTTGCGTGAAATAATGAAAAATGTGCCACCAAGTTGATCGTGGAACGAACCAAGTGCCCCCGCTACAAAAATCGGTTCTGGTTGGCGACCGTGCCTGCTCCATAATCTGGATTGATGACCTTTACAAAAGTTTTATTTGGCCGGCTTTGTCATCAATTCGGCCAACTGGGGCTTGCGGCTGGGAGCAACTCGAACCGCCTCGTCGAAGGCCGCGCGGGAAAGATCTTGCTGTCCGTCATGAAGATAGGCCATGCCGAGTCCTATCCACGCCTTGTCGTTTTTCGCGTCGAGGCTGATGGTTCGTTGATAGGTCTGGATGGCAGCGGCATAGTTGCGACTGGAAAACAGCAAGCCGCCCAGTTTCATGCCGGCATCCGTCGAACGAGGGTTGGCGGCAACCGCCTGTTCAAAACTCTTGCGCGCGTCTTCCAGGTGGCCTTCCGCCCAGTGCTTGTTGCCTTCGGCGATGAGCGCGGTATCGTCGATAGTGGCTGAATTGGCTGCCCATACGCACGGCGCAAGCAATGTCGCCGCGCAGGCGACCGCGGCAATTCCAGTCTTGAAGCTCATTGAGATTTCCTTGAATGAGAAGGCGGAAGGCCCTCGCTTTTCACGAAGGCCTTCCTGAAGATCTACTTCATTGAACCCTTGCCGTAGCGCTCTTCGAAGCCCTTTCGAACATTTTCGAGCGCGTCCTTGCTGATGCCTTTGAAGTACCACTCATGACCCTGAATGGGCTTAAAGTGCTTTTCTAATAGAGCGTCGGCAAACGCTTCATTCCCGTCCTTCTTGCGGACAACTTCTCTCATCTCGGGAATCCACTTGAAGTAGGTGTTCTGCGCGACCTCGTAGATGCCGTGCCACCACGTGTAATCCGGCCCCATCATCGAGGCACCGTGACGAGCTCGGCGGCCCTCATGGTGCCATATCTCGAACCAAGTCCACTCGATCTTCTCATCGAACGGCGCAGCTGTAATGTACCCCTTGTCGGTGAGCTCTTTCATGGCGGCGGCGACAGGCTTGGCGAACTTGTCGTTGTAGAGATCAACGACGTCGTCGAACTGCTTGTAGTGGCCATTGATAACGTTTGAGCTATGGCAGGCGAAACAGACATTGGTCATCTTCTTGCGGCGATCCGCCCAAGTCAGGACTTCAGTGACTTTGCCGCCTTTACCTTGGGCCGAGTTGTCAATATCTCCGACCTTGGGAAGCGGCTTACTTTCCGCCAAGTCATACTCGTCGCCGTTGTCGAGGCGCACCATGTTGAGCTTCGTCGAGATTGGCGGGCGCAACGTCCAGGAGATACGCTCGCCAACGTCGTGGGTGACTCCCTGAGTCTTCGTTGCACTCATGTGGCAAGTCGCGCAGGTCGGTGCGGCCGTGTAATCCACGCCAACAACCCACTTTTTCGACTTCAGGTTCATCTCTTCTTTCTTCGCGTTATATATGATCCCGTGCTTGGATTCGTTGTAGATCTCCATCTGCGGATGATCTGGTCCCAGGTGGCACTTGCCGCAAGTTTCCGGCTGGCGGGCCTGCGCAGACGAGAAGCTATGGCGAGCGTGGCAGGCCGAGCAGGAACCGCGGCTTCCATCGGGATTCAAACGGCCGATACCGGTGTTGGGCCAGGTTTCATAAGTGGCCTCTCCTGAATTGTCAACCTTGACCTCTGAGCCGTGACACTGGCGACAGCCGGCGTTGACTGCTGCGGGACCGCCGATGACTTCGCCCATGATACCGTCGAGCGATGCCAGAATCTGGCCAGCCTTGGCGTGGTGGGAGCCCACCTGTTGTTTAACCTCTTTCTCGTGGCAGGTTGCACAGGCCTTCGGTGAAACCACGGTCGTCACGAAAAACACTTTACCGGCCTTGTTATTCTCGTGCTGGACGACGCCCTTCTCGCCTTGCTTGCCTTTGTGGCAATCCATGCAATCCACCTTTTCCTTGGCGTGGGTACTCTTGCGCCACTCGGTGACAATGCCCGGGCTTTCCTTCATGTGGCACTCGATGCAAACCTTGCCATCTTCAATTTCCGCCTTCGACTTCTTCGGCAGATTCACAGCAGCGTGCGCAGCGGCTGCCGCAAGAAGGGCACCAACTAAGCCTAGTGCGCCCCTTCTAGCCAAACTCATGATGTCCATTGATGTGCCCCTTAGGATTGACTGTGCCACGGTTTAAAAAACTAACCATAATGATTCTGTGGTTACTTTCTCATGAGTGACATTTAATTGACTTGATCGCCATCAAGGAAACAACCAACCAAATGTTGTTCATCAGGGCTCCGATTCAATGTCAGCTTCCGAGAAAACACGACAAATGAACCTGAGAATTGGAGGAGCGATGCGACTGTCCGGTATTGGCCGATAGGGTGAGTTAGCCAACGCCGGCTTTGGGGAACCGGAAATCAAACGACTCACTTCCTGACGCGAACTTGCCCGTAATGTTAGACCGGGGTATATGCAAAGGCTGAATGCGCTTCCTACTTGCCTTTGATTTTCGACATTACTTCATCGTCACTAAGCGGTGCGCCAACCCAAACAATTACTTTCGTCGCTCCAGCGAAAACAGCTAACTCAAGAAATAGCCGTTCCTCGACTTGGGTTAGCCCGCCATCGACTTTTTCAAGTGGATGAATTACAACCGAGGTGGAAAGAACGAACCCAGAGCCACGAGCTTCAGATAGTGCCGCCTTCAAACACTTCGCCGCCTCAGCAAAGTTATCGATCAACTTGCTTTGACTCGAAAAGGCTGGGTTTGCATGCCGCTGAACGGAGCGCGAGTCATCAACGTTCCGTACTTGAAACTGATTTTCGCGAACTTGAACGTAAAGTGATTTCGTAAGCATGGCTGTTTTGGATGAGATGTCTTACTTTGAACTAAACGACCACTGGTGCAGCGAATGCGATTATCGGCATGCATGGGCTTCGTATTTTTGCTCGAACTGTTCCCGTTTTAGTCGGGTGTAATCCCGGATCACTTCGCTGATAGCACTCAAATTCCCAGAAATTCTTATGTGCTTCTTTAGGGAGAAGATGCCTGACAAACCGGAAGGAACGAATAGACGATCCGTATGCACATCAATCGAATCCAGTCCATTGCAGGTAACTTCGATGAAATCCTGCTTAGATGCGTACAGCCCAAAACTCGTCTCGGAAATCGCATCCTCGCCATTGATGTAGCTCTTAAGTCCGCGGCTATAGCACTCCTTAAGCATCTGTAGCGCCCCTGGCAATTCGCAGTCTCCGCATTCGACGATTTTAAGATTACGGTCAAATCGGTACAACTTCATAAAGGCACCTAACGAATGAATTAGTCGACAGGGATATCCGTGCAGAAAATACCCAGAGCAGCGGTGTTGACCATCACGATTTATTCAGTGTCAACACAGGCTGCGTTTCCGACTCGGAGACCAATACCGTCAGCAGATTGGTAACCAGGGCAGCTTTCTGGTCGGCGGTGAGATCAACAATTTCTTCCCGGCTGATTTCCTCAAGCGCCTGCTTGACCATCCCGACGGCGCCTTCTACAATTTGCTTGCGCGCGGCGACGACCGCTGTGGCCTGCTGCTTTCGCAGCATTGCCATGGCAATTTCTGGCGCGTAGGCGAGGTGGGTGATCTTCGCCGTGATGATTTCTATGCCGGCAACGACGACATGATCCCCCACCTTCATTTCAAGGTCTTTGGCGACACCCTCCAGATCACCACGGAGCGTCTTCAGTTGCTCATTTTCATCGAGGGAGTGGTCATACACACGACTCGACGCAACTTCGCGAATGGCTGACTCGCAAGCCATTTGGACAAAACTCGCGCAATCAGTGACCGAGAAGGTCGCCTTAGCCGTGTCGGCAATGCGCCAAGAAATCACTGAGCCAATTTCGATGGGATTGCCATTCTTGTCATTGACCTTGATGATTTCGGTGGTGAAGTTATTGATTCGTAGCGACACAACGCGACGCAATGAAAGTGGGTTGCACCAGAAGAAACCGTTGTCGCGGATCGTGCCAGTGTATTTCCCGAAAAACGTCAGCACCGCCGCCATATTGGGCGGAATGATGACGAATCCCTTGGCGGCCAAAGCGACCAAAGCGATTCCCACCACTAATTGGAAGGGTGGCCGGGCCGCCGCCAGAGTGAGGTAACCGTACCATATGCTAACCGCAGCGAAGACCAACCAGACTAGTAGTGACGCCCAGCCATTTGCATAGTTTGCTGGGCGATCCTCAATATCAGCGTTTTCCATGGCACTCACGATTAACCTCCTTTGTCGCGATCGTTTCAGATCATACCGTGACGCAATGTACTCAAACCAGTCTGCTACCTTTCGCGCTGCCGTTACGTTGATGTACTTGCGTGATTAGAACTGCGACGTTCGCTCCGACGTCGGCCCCACAGCATAATCAGCGGGCATCAAGTTGAAGGGAGCCGACTCAATACACGAGCAGTCAGATACGATGGCAAGAAGATCAGTGCAAACGCAAGGACGATCAAATTGGGCCAGTAGATGCCCTTCTCCATGACGGCCGCCTCGGGGTCGTTCGGGTTGTAATAGACAGGCACGGCCTTGCCGATCGGATACTGGGCGACAACCCGCTTTGATTCAGCCTCCTCCATTCCTTGCTGGGTAAAACGAATCCTGCTGCCGGTATAGCGAACCGTCCCCACTCTGTACTCATATTGGACTTCCGGCCAGTAAGCCACGTACTTGGTCTTTGTCGTCTCCATGTGCTTCCAGCGCACCTCAGACGAGATCACCTTGCCCGTCACCTGGGGCCAAGTATAGCCAAACCCCGACTCATAAAGTTCGCCGCACACCCAGATGATTACGCCCATGCAGAGCAATGACATCAAGGCAGCAACCACTATGCGGGGTTTAGGCGGGTTGTTGTAGTCACCGAGACGCATGTCGGTAGAAATCTCCTTTGTTGGGAGAGGAGCGGCTTATGTCAGATGTCATTTTGTTCGGAAAGCGGATTCATTCTTTCCGTCGCCAGCACTTTTGGCCTTCATATAGCGCCATACCCAAAAATGCGCCAGCACAACCAGCTATAACATTCCTCACCCAGAACTGTTCAAACTCGTTCCGGAAGCCCATGAGTAAACCGTAGGCGACAATACACACGCCTACCCTGACCATTGCCCATTTGATCCTATACGGCCTATCTGTGATGTTTGGCATAGTGAGTTGGGGCGTCTTTGGGCCGCGGCCTAACGAATTTTAGTCTCTTATCGATCATAACGAAGGCCGTGATAGGAATGATGGAGAAACTCGGAACCACTGACCTGCCCGATATTCAAGTCTAGATTGATTGAGTGCAACGCCATCATAGCCGAGGGGGAATGGATGATGGGTTTAGCGCTTCGGCGATGGAACTGAACGGCGGGTTTCAGATCAGATTCCAGTCGTTGGAGTCGCTTGATTTCTTGGTGTCGCTATGCCCGCTTTTGGCCGATCTCACCCATAGCCCATCACAGATTGACCACCACAAAGCTGCCGCTCGGCTTCAGACACTGCTCCGACCCCTGGCCGCAGCTATATCGGCGTAAAGAGCCCCCCATCAAATTCGAGAGCTTGCTACGGCACATCGAAAACAAAATCGAAAAAGTCGAAACGATTGCCACCCTGGGTAAGCTTTTTGCTTTTCAGATAGATGGCGACCGGGCGGGGGGGGTGATCTTGGCCGAGACGAAAGCATCGTGAGCAGAACTGCTTGGTCCGATCCAATCCTCAGCACTGCCTCGGCAAGTACATCAGTCCAGGGGTACGATGCGGCCCATTCTTGCCTATACAGAAATCCCCCTCGTAGCGACGCTCGCAAACCCGCACCACGACTAGGCCTCACCCTGCGTTTTCATCCATACCGATAACGTTTGATATCTGTATGCTTCTGATCTATGCTTCCTCCATCACCGAGAGGAATACTGCCATGGCAAGCAAGATCAAGAAGGTCGCAATCTACGCACGGGTCAGCACCGATCATCAGACCACCGAGAACCAACTCCGCGAGTTGCGGGCTGTTGCCGAGCGAAACGGCTGGGTAGTCACCAAGGAGTACATCGATCACGGCATCAGCGGTGCCAAGGGTCGTGACCAGCGGCCTGCCTTTGATACCCTGCTCAAGGCTGCCGTCCGCAAGGAGTTCGATGTGATCGCCGCCTGGTCTGTCGATCGGTTGGGACGGAGTCTGCGTGACCTGCTCGGTTTCCTCGACGACATCCATGCCAAGGGAATCGGCCTGTACCTGCACCAACAGGGTGTCGATACCACCACCCCCGGTGGCAAGGCGCTGTTCCAGATGGTCGGTGTCTTCGCCGAGTTCGAGCGTGCGATGATCCAGGAAAGGGTCAAGGCCGGTCTGGCGCGAGCTAGAGAACAGGGTAAGACACTCGGTCGGCCTCGCGTGGATCAGGCGATTGAGGCCAAGATTCTTCAGTTACGGAAGAAGAACATCGGCCAGTTGAAGATCGCCAGGATGTTAGGGATTGGTACGGGGACGGTTCAGCGAGTGGTACGGGAAGCGGCATAATTATCACCGTATTTCCGACAGGGGCTAAAAATGGGCGTTGCAAGCGACAATGACGACGAGTTCATGGTCTCCGATCTTGATGAAATCGTTCTGATTCTGAATGGCCTTGCAGTCAGGAGCATCGGCGTCAGTGCCTTATTCCACAGTGGAGCCGATGTACTGCTTACGGAAGTTCTCGGAGTCGATGCGTCGGCCGGGGTTGCCTATCTGGACGTCAATGCCAACGAAGAGTGGAATCGTCAGTTTCAAGCTGCCGCCAACGCGATCTTCGTCGCCTATGCAGACGGGGCCAAGATTCAGTGGGCTTCCACACAGATCGAGGAAGCAAGATTCGAGGGGCGCCGAGCGTTCCGCATCCCTCTGCCTGAATACCTACGTCGCATACAGAAACGCAATTACTTTCGGGTATGTACCCCCACCGCACATCCCCCCATTTGTCACATCCCCATTGCACCGGACCAGGAAATGCATTTGCAACTAGTCGATATTTCCATCGAAGGGGCCGGTGTCGTTCTGCCCCCAAAGCCAGATCCGGCGATCGAAAAAAACGCAAGATTCACCAACTGCAGAATCGAGCATAACGACTTACATGTAGCGGGACTGACGCTAACGGTCAAGAGCATCTGGAATGTTACCCAGGCAAATGGCGTACAAGTCCAGCACGCTGGGCTAGAGTTCGACGGAATTACCCAGGCCGATCAAGACGTAATTCAGCATTTAGTCTTCAAGCTTGAGCGACATCAGATCAAGCAAGATAGGGACCGGAGGCTCTAAAGGTGAATGCCGGTGTGATTGCACGACTCCTGCCATGTGTGGCAGGCTTCCTTCCTATGTTTATCACCACAAGGAAGGCGACATAGCATGACAACTCACCAGCATTCGGTGGTCATCCAGACTCGCGGCAGAGGTTCCCTTGAGATCACCTCGCAGGTGACAGCGGTGATCCACACTTCAACGATCCGTACCGGCATTGCACACGTCTTCGTTCAGCACACCAGTTGCTCACTGATGATTACTGAGAATGCCGATCCGGCGGTTCGCCGTGACTTAGAAACGCTGGCAAAGCGATGGGCGCCCGACGGTGACCGGGGCTACCAGCATGACAATGAAGGGGATGATGACATGGCTGCCCATGCGCGATCGGTGCTCACCGGCAGTTCCGTGTCCGTCCCTGTAGGTGCAGGTGAATTGATGCTTGGCACTTGGCAGGGGATTTATATCTGGGAGCATCGCACCAGTCCCCATGGTCGAACAGTCGTGGTGACGGTGACAGGGGAGTAGATGGCGTCGATTTGTGACAGACTATTATTCGGTAGTACCCAGTTTTGTGCAGGTGAGGACAAGGCCAAAGTCCCTCAGCGTCGTTGCAGTCATAACAGCTTCAACACGTGAAGCTGCAGCCACGACTATTTCTCGCTCACCGCCGCTAAGTGCAACAAATACGATCTTGAACATGGCACGTC
>CAIYZZ010000120.1 GCA_903930805.1 uncultured Rhodocyclaceae bacterium
CCCGGCCAATCCATCCCCCACCGACTTCTCGCGCTATCTGGCGCGCCTGATTCAGGCGCGACCGGAGTTGGCTGCGGAACTCACCCCGAACACCCCACCACTGAACGCCGCCGAATTGAATGATTGGCTGCAGGCGGAATCCCTGACTGAAGAAACACTGAAGCCCGCCTTGCGCCACCTCAAACAACGGGCGATAGCCCGCATCGCTGCACGCGATCTCTCCGGCGGGGCCGAACTGGCTGAGGTCGTCGAAAGCATGACGCTGGTGGCCGAAGCAGTCGTGCACGCCGCGTTGAGAATAACCGAAGCCGCTCTGATTACCCGTTACGGCGAGCCAAAGAACGCCGCTGGCGAGCGCCAGCACATGATTGTCATCGGCATGGGCAAGCTCGGCGGCCGCGAACTGAATGTCTCTTCCGATATCGACCTCATTTTTATCTACCCCGAAGATGGCGACACCGATGGGCAAACGGGCAGAACCAAGTCAATCTCCAACTTCGAGTTTTTTACCCGCGTCGGCAAGGGGCTCATCAACGCCATCGCCGAAATTACCGGTGACGGCCAGGTCTTCCGCGTGGACATGCGACTGCGGCCGAACGGCGATTCCGGGCCGCTGGCTTGCTCCTTCGGCATGCTGGAAAATTATTTCATCTCCCAGGGTCGCGAATGGGAACGCTATGCCTGGATCAAGGCGCGGCCGCTGACGGGGGAATGCTGGGAGGATCTCGAAGCCATCCGCCGTCCCTTCGTGTTCCGCAAGTATCTCGATTTCGGCACCATCAACGCCATGCGCGATCTGCATGCCCAGATCCGGCGCGAGGTGGCGAAGAAGGACATGGCGAACAACGTCAAGCTCGGCCCGGGTGGCATCCGCGAGATCGAATTCATCGCGCAGGTATTCCAGTTGATCCGTGGCGGACGCGATCGCACCCTGCAGATCAAGCCAACCCTCGAAGTGCTGAAGCTGTTGGTCGATCGCGGCCAACTGGAACTCGAGCATGTCGTCGAACTCTCATCCGCCTACCGTTTTTTGCGCCGGCTCGAACATCGCCTGCAATATCTCGACGACGCGCAGACCCACGCACTGCCGGAGAATGCCGACGATCAGGTAAGCGTGGCCAGAGCAATGGGCTTCGCCACTTACGAGGCGCTGTTGATGGAGATGGACGACCATCGCCAGACCGTTTCCCGTCATTTCGAGGCAGTGTTTGCCGATCCGAACGAGCGGCAGCATCAACTCGATCCGGTCTGGACCAACGCGAATAATTCCCAGGGTGACGGCCACGGCACCATGCTCACCGAACTAGGCTTCCAGCGGGCGGGCGAGCTTTGCGCACGCCTCGCCGCCATCCGCGCCGGTAGCCGCTATCTGCAGATGAGCGATCAGGCCAAAAGCCGCTTCGACGCTCTCGTCCCGCGCTCTCTCCAGGCCGCTGCGACGGCACCCAACCCTGACGACACGCTGTCGCGCATGCTCGACCTGCTTGAAGCCATCGGCCGCCGCTCTGCCTATCTCGCCTTGCTGCAACAATATCCGCAGGCACTCGAACAGGTAGCGCGCATCGCCAGCGCCTCATCCTGGGCTGCGGACTACCTCCTCAAGCACCCGATCCTGCTCGACGAATTGCTCGACCCGCGCCTGCTGCAAATGCCACCCGACTGGACGGCCTTCCGCCAGCAACTCATCGAGGAAACCGATGCGCTGGAGCCCGACACCGAACAGCAGATGGATGCCCTGCGCGAGTCGCATCACGCCCAGATCTTCCGCCTGGTGAGCCAGGATGTCGCCGACCTGCTGACGCTCGAAAAACTCTCCGACCACCTCTCCGAACTGGCCGACATCATGGTCGACCGCGTCATCGTGCTGGCCTGGCGCAAGCTGCTGAAGAAACACCGTGAGACACCCGCCTTCGCCGTCATCAGCTATGGCAAGCTCGGCGGCAAGGAGCTCGGCTACGCCTCCGACCTCGACATCGTCTACCTGTTCGACGATCCCGCCCCCGAGGCCGCCGAGATCTATGCCAAGCTGGGCACACGCCTCAACACCTGGCTGTCATCGCGCACTTCGGCAGGCATTCTCTTCGAAACCGATTTGCGTCTGCGTCCGAATGGCGACGCCGGCCTGGTCGTCAGTTCGGTCGAGGCTTTCCACAAGTACCAGCTCGAATCAGCATGGATCTGGGAGCACCAGGCACTGACGCGGGCACGCTTCACCGCCGGCGACCCCGCCATCGGCACGGCCTTCGAGAAAATCCGCACCGAAATACTCTGCCAGCGGCGCGACCGCACCAAGCTGCGCGAGGAAGTGCTGGCGATGCG
>CAIYZZ010000121.1 GCA_903930805.1 uncultured Rhodocyclaceae bacterium
GACCGAGTGCTTCTCCATGAACTCGCTCATGTCGATGCGAATCAGGTGGTCTTCGGCATCGAACATGAATTCGGCGAGCGCCTTGCACAATTCCGTCTTGCCGACACCCGTTGGGCCGAGGAACAGGAAGCTGCCATAAGGGCGGCTCTCTTCCGACAGCCCCGCACGCGAACGACGGATCGCATCAGCGACCAGACGCACCGCCTCGTCCTGCCCCACCACGCGCTGGTGGAGCTTCTCCTCCATTTTCAGCAGCTTCTCACGCTCACCCTGCATCATCTTGCTGACCGGAATGCCGGTGGCACGCGATACCACCTCGGCAATCTCTTCCGCACCGACCTGCGTGCGCAAGAGCTTATTACTTGCCGTCCCGCCAGCGCCGACTTTTTCGGCAGCGTTCAATTGTGCTTCGAGTTGCGGCAGCTTGCCGTATTGCAACTCGGCCAGTTTGTCGAAGGCACCTTGACGCTGCAGATCGACAATCTGTGCCCGCAGCTTTTCGATCTCTTCCTTGACGTGCTGGACACCATGCACCTGCGCCTTCTCAGCCTTCCAGATTTCCTCGAGGTCGGAATACTCCTTGCCCAGCTTGCCAATTTCTTCCTCGATCAGCGCGAAACGTCGCTTCGATCCCTCGTCCTTTTCCTTGCGCACCGCCTCGCGCTCGATCTTCAACTGGATCAGGCGGCGGTCGAGCTTGTCCATCGACTCCGGCTTGGAGTCAATTTCCATCTTGATGCGCGCGGCCGCCTCGTCGATCAGGTCGATGGCCTTGTCCGGCAAAAAACGGTCGGTGATGTAGCGGTGTGACAACTCCGCAGCAGCGACGATGGCCGGGTCGGTAATGTCCACGCCGTGGTGGATCTCGTACTTCTCCTGCAAGCCGCGCAGGATGGCGATGGTCGCCTCGACGCTCGGTTCATCGACCAGCACCTTCTGGAAGCGTCGCTCCAGCGCGGCATCTTTCTCGATATATTTGCGATATTCGTTGAGCGTGGTGGCGCCGATGCAGTGCATCTCGCCACGCGCCAACGCTGGCTTCAGCATGTTGCCGGCGTCAATCGCACCCTCAGCCTTGCCCGCGCCAACCATGGTGTGCAGTTCGTCGATGAAGACGATGATGCGGCCCTCATCCTGCGCAACCTCCTTGAGCACGGCCTTGAGGCGCTCCTCGAACTCGCCGCGATACTTCGCGCCAGCAAGCAAAGACGCCATGTCGAGCACCAGCACGCGTTTGCCTTTCAGGGTTTCCGGAACCTCGTCATTGACGATGCGCTGGGCGAGACCCTCAACGATGGCTGTCTTGCCGACGCCCGGCTCGCCGATCAGCACCGGGTTGTTCTTGGTGCGCCGCTGCAGAATCTGAATGGTGCGACGAATTTCGTCGTCACGACCGATCACCGGATCGAGCTTGCCCTGACGGGCGCGTTCAGTGAGGTCGAGACAGTATTTCTTCAGCGCCTCGCGGCTACCTTCGGCTTCCTGGCTGCCGACGTTCTCGCCGCCGCGCACGGCCTTGATCGCCTCCTCCAGCGATTTGCGATTGGCGCCTGCTTCTTTGAACAGTCGACCGGTATCTCCCTTGTCACCCGCCAGCGCCAGCAGGAACATTTCCGAGGCAATGAACTGATCGCCGGCCTTCTGTGCCTCCTTGTCGGTGACATTCAGCAAATTTGTGAGATCGCGGCCAATCGTCACCTCGCCCCCCGTGCCCTCGACTTGAGGCAGACGATCGATGGCGGCGTCGAGTGCCTTCTTCAGCGGCGCAACATTCACGCCGGCCCGCGCCAGCAGCGACGTTGTGCCACCATCCTCCTGGTTGAGCAGAGCTAGCAGCAAGTGCTGCGGCTCGATGATCTGGTTGTCGTGGCCGATGGCGATGCTCTGGGCGTCGCTGACGGCCTGCTGGAACTTGGTGGTGAATTTGTCGAAGCGCATGAATTTCTCCCGAATAACGTTACAGGCAACATTGGGATTCAGTGGTCATTTTCAACTATCTTACGACAGCGCATAATCGCGAACAGAATGGAGGTGGAGATGGCAAGCAGAACTAGGCATCCTCAATTGGATGAATTGCGCGCCCGATGTGGCGGCAAAGTTGTCAGCGCCCGTGAAGCGGTCGGGTTGATCCGTGACTGCGACATGCTGGCCACTGGCGGCTTCGTCGGCATCGGCTTCGCCGAGAACATTGCCGTGGCGCTGGAGAGTCGCTACCTGGAAGAAGGCGCGCCGCGCAACATCGGCCTCGTCTATGCCGCTGGCCAGGGCGATGGCAAGGAGCGCGGCCTCAACCATCTGGGCCACGACGGTCTGGTCGGCCGAGTCGTTGGCGGCCACTGGGGCCTTGCACCGCGCCTGCAGGAATTGGCAGTGAGCAACCGTATCGAGGCCTGGAACCTGCCACAGGGGGTCATTACCCACCTGTTCCGCGACATCGCGGCCGGCAAGCCAGGGACGCTGACGCGCGTCGGGCTGGGCACTTTTGTCGACCCACGCTTCGGTGGCGGAAAACTGAACGAACGCACCACCGACAACATCGTGCGTCTAATGGAAATCGACGGCGAGGAGTATCTGTTCTACAAAGCCTTCCCCATTCACGTCGGCATCATCCGTGGCACCACCGCCGACCTCGACGGCAACGTCACCATCGAAAAAGAGGCACTGACGCTCGAAGCTCAAGCCATCGCCATGGCCGCACATAACTCGGGCGGCATTGTCATCGTGCAGGTCGAGCGCATTGCCGAGCGCGGCACCCTGCCGCCGCGCCAGGTGAAGATTCCCGGCGTGCTGGTTGACTGCGTGGTGGTGGCCGAAAAGCCCGAATACCACATGCAGACCTTCATCGAGCCATACAGCCCGGCGTTCTCGGGCGAGATCAAGGTGCCGCTGTCGGCCGTCGCCCCGTTGCCGCTGGACGAGCGCAAGATCATTGCCCGCCGCGCGGCGCTGGAGCTAACGGCGAATGCGGTGGTGAATCTGGGCATTGGCATGCCGGAGGGCATCGCCAATATTGCCACCGAAGAAAATGTCCTCGACCTGATGACGATGACCGCCGAGCCAGGCGTGATAGGTGGCATTCCAGCGGGTGGCCTCAATTTTGGTGCCGCCATCAATACCCAGGCCATCATCGACCAGCCCAGCCAGTTCGACTTTTACGACGGTGGCGGCCTCGACCTCGCATTTCTGGGACTTGCGCAAGCTGACCAGTCCGGCAATCTCAACGTCAGCAAATTCGGCCCACGGCTGGCGGGTGCCGGCGGCTTCATCAACATCTCGCAGAATGCCGGCAAGGTGGTCTTTGTCGGCACCTTCACGGCTGGCAATCTCGAAATTACGGTCGAGGACGGTCACTTACGTATCCTGCGTGAAGGTCGAACACGCAAGTTCGTAACGGAAGTCGAGCACCGCACCTTCAGCGGCACTGAAGCCTGGAAACGCGGCCAACCAGTGCTCTATATCACCGAGCGTTGTGTGTTCAGGCTGGGTGAGAACGGCCTGGAACTCACCGAAATCGCCCCGGGCATCGACCTTGATCGCGACATCCTTGCCCACATGGATTTTCGTCCAATCATGCACGCAGTGCCCACACTCATGGACGCACGCATCTTTGCCGCCGGGCCCATGGGTCTAGCCCGTGAGCCTAGCCCATAGGGCTGACTGATGGAAATCTCGAGGCTTTTTGATTTCAGTCAGTGAACAGTCAGCCGGTCGTGCTAGAGTCGCCGGAGAGATAACCCGCACGAACTTACCAATAAAGGAGTGGAAAATGGCAGGGAAAAACGAGAATTTCAGCGAACTCAATCGCAAGAACATGGAAGCGGCGATGCGTCTGGCGCAGATGTCCATCGAGAATTCACAGCGCGTCATGGCGCTACAGAGCGAGTTGGCACGTGAGATGTTCCAGCAGGGCGTCGAGAATGCCCGCGCCCAGACGACCGCCAAGGATCCGCAGCAGGTCTTGCAGTTGCGCAATCAGTACGCTCAGGAGACGGCGCAGAAGATGATGCTGACGGCACAAAAAGTCGCCGAGATCAGCAACGATGCCCGCACAGAGTTTTCGCGCATGCTCACCGAACAACTGGCTTCCGGCAGCCAGGACATGATTGATTCCCTCCAGGGATTTTTCAAGACCATGCCCGGCCTGCCAGGCCAGAACGCCAATGTGATGGAAGTCATGCAGCAGGCCATGGCCACTGCCAACAGTGCTTTTCAGCAGATGACCCAGGCTTCGACGGCGGCTTTTTCCGGCATGACCGACATGGCGCAGAAAAGCACCAGCAAGAAGAAGTAAGCACGCAGTAAGCACGAGACTAGCCCGCCTCGCTATCCTGCCAACGCCGGACGGCGAGGTTGTCTGTTTCACGAGCATCGACCCAACGCCCACGTGGTTCGCCTGCGGGTCCTTCCGTAGACTCCTCCTTTTTCCAGAATGGCGCCTGTGTTTTCAGGTAGTCCATGATGAATTCGCAGGCGGCGAAGGCGTCGCCGCGATGACTGGACGATACCCCCACAAAAACAATGCGTTCGCCCGGCAGCAAACGGCCGATGCGGTGGATGACGCGCACCGCACGCAGTTCCCACCGGCTGCGCGCCGTCGTCACAATATCTGCCAGCGCCTGCTCGGTCATGCCCGGATAGTGCTCGAGCGTCATCGCCGTCACGCTACTGCCGACTGCTTGCGCCGACAGCTTGTCCGCCCGCACCAGGCCGACAAAACTGGC